>NZ_JBHWZY010000138.1:0-10986 GCF_042727815.1 Nocardia sp. NPDC060220 | reverse complement strand
ATCATCGTGCGAACCTTCAGCGCCTGGCCGTAGTAGGCGTCGTAGTAGCCCGCCGACAGCGCGTAGGTGCCGATCATGATGCGGCGCTTGACCTCCGGACCGAAACCGGCCTCGCGGGTCAGCGACATCACCTGGTCGGCGCTGTGGCTGCCGTCGTCACCGACGCGCAGGCCGTAGCGCATGGCGTCGAAGCGCGCCAGGTTCGACGACACCTCCGACGGCATCACCAGGTAGTACGAGGACAGCGCGTACTCGAAGCTGGGGCACGACACCTCGACCACCTCGGCGCCCAGTTCCTTCAGCACCGCGACGGCGGCGTCGAAGGAGGCGATGACGCCGGATTGGTAACTGTCGGAGTGCAATTCACGCACCACACCGACGCGCACGCCCGTCAGGTCACCGTTGGCGCCCTGCTTGGCAGCGGCCACCACCGGCGCCACCGGAACATTGCGCGAGGTGGAGTCGCGCGGGTCGTGCCCGGCGATCACCTCGTGCAACAGCGCGGTGTCGAGCACGGTGCGACCACACGGACCACCCTGATCCAGCGACGACGCGCACGCGATCAGGCCGTAGCGCGAGACGGTGCCGTAGGTGGGCTTCACCCCGACCGTCGCGGTGACCGCGGCGGGCTGACGAATCGAGCCACCGGTGTCGGTACCGATCGCCAGCGGCGCCTGGAACGAAGCCAGCGCCGCCGCCGAACCGCCACCGGAACCACCGGGGATGCGGGTGGTGTCCCACGGATTGCGGGTGGGACCGTAGGCGGAGTTCTCGGTGGACGAGCCCATCGCGAACTCGTCCATGTTGGTCTTGCCGAGAATCGGGATGCCCGCGGCCCGCAGCCGTGCGGTGACCGTCGCGTCGTACGGCGACATCCAGCCCTCGAGGATCTTCGAGGCACAGGTGGTCGGCATGTCGGTGGTGGTGAAAACGTCCTTGAGCGCCAACGGAACTCCCGCCAGCGACGAGGCGGGCGTTTCGCCCGCGGCGAGCGCGGCGTCGACCACGGCGGCCGCGGCGAGGGCTTCGTCGCCCGCCACGTGCAGGAAGGCGTTGAGCTCACCGTCGACCTTGCCGATGCGATCCAGGTGCGCCTGGGTGACCTCGGTGGAGGTCACCTCGCCGCCGTGGATCTTGCTCGCCAGCTCGGCAGCCGACAGCTGCGTCAACTCGCTCATTCGCCCTCTCCCAGGATCTGCGGGACCAGGAAACGCTGTTCTTCCACGGCGGGCGCCTGGTCCAGCGCCTGCTCGGGGGTGAGACCGGGCGTGACCACATCGGGCCTGGTCACATTGGTCGTCGGATTCGGCGACGCGGTGGCGGGGACGTCGGCGGCGACCTCGGTGATGGTCTGCACGTGGCTGAGGATCGAATCCAGCTGACCGGCGAACTGGTCGAGTTCGGCGTCGGTCAACGCCAGCCGGGACAGCCGGGCGAGGTGAGCGACCTCGTCACGGGAGATTGCGGGCACCGCGGGACCCCTTTCGGCTTCGGTGGGCAGTATCGGTACAGCCTAATTCACACGGTCGCGAAGCAATCCACAGCCTGCGCATGGCCGGAGCGCAGGCGGAGGTACGCCTGATCGGCGCGTCATATCGGTTTCGACGCGCCCGCCCCCGCGGCTCGGACGCACCCGCCGCACACGAAAGTTCGCGCATGTCGCGCCGATGGGGTCATACTTCGGGTCGAGAACCCGCGTTCAGGGGTGTAAGTATTGCTTCACCGGGTATTCGTCTCGAACAACCCCGGCCGTTATGGAAAGGAACGCACGTGTCATACCTGCTCCGCGTGCAACTTCCGGATCGACCGGGAAGCCTCGGCTCCCTCGCACTCGCCCTCGGCGGGGTCGGCGCGGACATTCTCTCGCTCGATGTCGTGGAACGCGGCGCCGGGTTCGCGATCGACGATCTCGTCGTCGAAGTGCCTACCGGCGCACTGCCCGACACCCTCATCACCGCCGCGGAGTCGGTGCGCGATGTGAGCGTCGACTCCATTCGCCCGTACTCCGGCGTGCTCGACACCCACCGCGAGCTCGAGCTGATCGACCAGGTCGCCAGTGCTCGCGACGACCGGCTCCAGGTACTCGTCGACGGCTGCCCGCGGGTGCTGCGCGTCGGCTGGTCCACGATCATCGGCCTCGGCCCGGCGGGCGCCTACCGCATCGTCGGTAGCCCGAGTGCCCCTGAGACACAAGCGGGTTCGGCCCCGTGGATGCCCATCGAGAAGCCGATGTGGCTCGACGGTGAGGCCGAATGGGTGCCCGAGATCTGGCGCGACATGGACACCAAGCTGGCCGCCGCGCCGCTGGGCAACACCGGCAGGGCACTGCTCCTCGGTCGCCCCGGTGGGCCCGACTTCCGGCCGTCGGAGGTGGCGCGGCTCGGCTACCTCGCCGGCATCGTCGCCACCGTCCTGAACTGATCGGGTCAGCGCAGCGCGAGCCGCATCACGAACAGTTGCAGTCCGTCGTGGGTGGCCCAATCACGTTCGGGCACACCGACGAAGCCGAGGCGCTCGTAGATTCGGTGGGCGTCGACCATCGAGAACATCGTGGTGAGCGCGACTGCGTCGAAACCGCCTGATCTCGCCTCGTCGACGACGGCGCGAACCAGCGCGGTGCCGACACCGAGTCCGCGTGCCCGCTTGGATACCGCGAGCATCCGGAACTCGAGTTCGCCGGGCTGAGCGATCTCCGCGTAGGGCGTGCCGGGCTTCGCGACGGTGAGCGAGCCGACGACCGCACCGTCGTGCACGGCGACGAGGACCTCGGCCTCGGCGGCCCGGTGCGCCACGTCGGCGAGTTCCCGCACATAATCGTCCCCGTCGGGGACATAGCCGTCGCCCACGTACACCTCCACAGTCAACGCGGCGACCGCGTCGTATTCGTCGGGGTGGGCGGGGCGGATCAGAAGTCCGGTGGTCTGCTCATCGGTACCGTGCATCCCCGAATGCTCCCATCTGGACGCTTGTGAGCTCCGACTCACCCATGCCCGGCGAGATCGGTGAGGTCGCTCAAGAGCCGAGGTAGGGGCGCAAGCCGGGGTGCTCGGCGTGCCAGTCGTCGGGGTTGTGCGGTGGGTAGGCCACGGCGAGGTGGTCGCCGGGTGCGGGCCAGTGTGCGGCGTCCCAGGCGAAGCGGCGGTAGACGACCTTGCCGGTGATCGACGGACCGGTGACGGTGCCGGTGATCGTCACGTAGTGCTCGCCGGTCATCGCGGGCAGCGGGCTGACACCGGTCACGTAGAGCGACCCGTGTTCGAGGTTCGCCCTTCCCCGGCCGGTCCGTCCGGAGACGACGGCCGCGATCGTCACCACCAGCATCGTCACCAGCGCTACCGCCATCACCACTTCGAGCATGCGCCCATGCTATGCCCCGCTCACAGCGGCGTGAGTTCGCTGACCCCCCGTGCACGGCGCACCTGCCACACCGCCGTGCGGGTGCGCTGGGAGCGGCCGTTGCCGCGGTCGATCAGCGCTCGATCGGCGGTGGTGTAGATCAGTTGTGCGCCACGGGAATTGGTCTCCGGGTTCTGGAACAACTGGACGAGGCGGTCGGTCTCCTCGACCGGCAGGCCGACGCCGAGATCGTCGACCGCGAGCACCTGGCCGGTGTCGAGAGCCTCCAGCATGGCGGGCAGTACGCGCAGCAGCGAACGGGTGGCCGTGGATTCGTCGGCCAGTTCGAACGGGACGTCGATGCCCTCGTGCACAAGGCTCAGCCCCGCGCCGCGGCGGTCGACCATGCGCCGGTACAGCGCGTCCCGCGCCGCGCGCAGGGTGCTCAGCTCGCGATCCACGAGAATCTGCTCGGGGTGGTCGAGATGGCCTGCCAGCGCGCCGATCTCGGCGTCCAGATCACGCAGGTAGTCCGCGTACATCGGATCGTGTTCGGCGACGAGCAGATCCTCGATCCCGAGATCGGCGGTGCGCAGCAGCATCAGCAGACGCGCCGCGTTGTCGGGCGAGCGGGAGATATGGCTGCCGAGATCGTGCGCGAGCGCGTCGGTGTCGACATCGCCCTGCTGCACAGTCAGATTCGCCGCGAACCACCGGTACGCGGGCACGAGCGCCTCGGCGTACATCTGCCCCGCCAAACTCAGCAGCAGCGCGTTCGGCCGCAGCAACGGCACCAGCGCCGCCACCCCGTACCGGGCCGCTTCGAACATCGGCCCGATCTTCACCTCGTCACCCCGGCGTTCGAACACGATCCGCTTGCGCGACCGAGGATGGGTGTAGAGCCACTCCGCGACCACGTCGGCGTTGTCGAGCCGGAACCCGTAGGTGTAGGGCACGCCCTCGGCGACGAATCCGGCGACGAATTCCGTCGGCCGCTCGGCGAACCCGAGATGCGGTCGCCGCACCGGGCCCGCGTAGGGGTCCCATCCGCTCACGGAATTCAGGACCGCGTCCCGCATCTGCCCGATCGCGTCGATCACGCTCGTCTTCCCGGCCGCCGCCACCCCGTGCACCGCGGTCACCGGCACCGCCAACGGCCCGCCTGCCCCCTTGGTCAGCCGCAACTGCTGAGCCTCCGCCAGCGATCCATGATTGGTCACCTGAAAACTGCGCAGCAAGGGTCCGCCTCTCCGAGATTCTTGGCAAGACTAAGGGACACGGGGGCTCGCCCACGCGGCAGCCTGATCCGGCGAACGGCAGCACCGATCCCGCGCGTGTTCGGTTCGGACGCACTAAGGTGCTGGACACTGCGGCTGGTTCGTCGCAGGTTCGGCGGTCGGCGATGAGGGATGGGTGCGCGTAATGGCGGTTCGGGTAATTGTTCGCGGAGTTGTCGTTGCCGCGGTGACCGCGGGAGCGCTCGTGCCCGCGGCGCTGGTGAGTGCGCCCAGTGCGCTGGCCGATCCGTGCCCGACGGGAACCGCGCGGGTGTTCCTGGGGAACTCGACCAACTCGTGTCAGGGTGCGGGGTCGGTGTCCTACACCGACGCTCCGGTGTCGAAGGTGTGCTCGATGGCGAGCACCGATGTGACGGTGGAGATCCAGACCAACATCAAGAAGCGGCCGTTGCGCACCCAGGAGCTCAGCAACGGGCAGTGCGCGTCGTTCGACATGAAGACCCAGATCGGCAACACGGTCACCGTCACCCCGAACTGACGCGAACCCGGCTGTTCACGTCGCCGGGCTCGGCTGGTCCGCCACGAGCGGATCGTCCGGTGCGACCCTGACCGCGTCGGGGCCGCCCTCCAGCAGTAGCCGGAAGCCGTCTTCGTCGAGGATCTGAACGCCCAGCTCTTCGGCCTTGGCCGCTTTCGAACCGGGCGCCTCGCCGATCACCACGAACGCGGTCTTCTTCGACACCGAGCCCGCCGCCTTGCCGCCGCGAACGAGGATCGCCTCCTTCGCGCCGTCGCGGCTGAAGGTCTGCAGGGAGCCGGTGACGACGATCGACAGGCCGTCGAGGTTGCGCTCGATGGATTCGTCACGCTCGTCTTCCATCCGCACCCCGGCCGCTCGCCACTTGTCGACGATCGCGCGATGCCAGTCGACGGTGAACCATTCCACGACCGCGGCGGCGATAGTGGGGCCGACACCGTCGGTGGCTGACAGTTCTTCTCCTGTCGCGGATTCGATGCGCTCGAGGTCCGCGAACTCGGCGGCCAACGCACGGGCCGCGGTCGGGCCGACATGGCGGATGGACAACGCGACGAGCACCCGCCACAGCGGAGTGTCCTTGGCCGCTTCGAGGTTCGCGAGCAGGCGGGCACCGTTGGCCGAGAGGGTGCCGTCCTGTTTGGTGAACAACGGCACGCCGAGCAGATCCTGCGCGTCGAGGGCGAACAGGTCGCCCTCGTCGGTGATCGCGCCCGAGGTGAGCAGGTCGTTGGCGGCTTCGTAGCCGAGGGCCTCGATGTCGAAGGCGCCGCGACCGGCCAGGTGGAAGACGCGTTCGCGCAGCTGGGCCGGGCAATGCCGCTGGTTGGGGCAGCGGATGTCGGCGTCGCCCTCCTTGGCGGGGGCGAGTTCGGTGGCGCACTCGGGGCAGTGCGTCGGCATGACGAATTCGCGTTCGGCACCGGTACGCGCGTCGACGACGGGCCCGAGGACCTCGGGAATCACATCACCGGCCTTGCGGATCGTGACGGTATCACCGATCAGCACACCCTTGCGCCGCACTTCGGCGGCATTGTGCAGGGTCGCCATCGACACGGTCGAGCCGGCGATCGAGACCGGCGCCATCACCGCGAACGGGGTGACCCGACCGGTGCGGCCGACGTTGACCTCGATGTTGAGCAGCGTGGTGGTGGCCTCTTCGGGCGGGTACTTGTAGGCGATGGCCCAACGTGGGGCACGGGAGGTGGAGCCGAGACGGCGTTGCAGGGCCGTCTCGTCGACCTTGATCACCTGACCGTCGATCTCGTGCTCGATGTCGTGGCGATGTTCGCCCCAGTAGGCGACCCGCTCGATGACCGCGTCGATGCCCTCGACCAGGCGGGTGTGGGCCGAGACCGGCAGGCCCCAGGCAGCCAGTGCCTGGTATGCCTCGTGCTGGGAGGCCGGGCGGTATCCCGCGATGCGGCCGAACCCGTGGCAGATCATCCGCAGCCGACGCTGGGCGGTGATCGCGGGATTCTTCTGGCGCAGCGATCCGGCGGCGGTATTGCGCGGATTCGCGTACGGCGGTTTGCCCTCGGCGACGATCTGAGCGTTCAACGTCTCGAAGTCCTCGAGCCGGAAATACACCTCGCCGCGTACTTCCAGGAGCTCCGGGATCGGGAATTCCTCGGTCGGGGTGAGCTCGGCGGGGATGTCTTCGATGGTGCGCGCGTTGAGGGTGACGTCCTCCCCGGTGCGCCCGTCACCGCGAGTCGCACCGCGCACCAGCTTGCCGTTCTCGTACACGAGGTTCAACGCGACGCCGTCGATCTTGACTTCGCACAGATAGTGCAGCCCGGACCCGGTTTCGGCTTCCACCCTGCTCGCCCAGGTGCGCAGTTCGTCGTAGTCGAACACGTTGTCCAGCGACAGCATCCGCTCGAGATGATCGACCGCGGTGAACTCGGTCGCGAATCCGCCGCCGACCAGCTGCGTGGGCGAGTCGGGAGTCCGCAGATCCGGATGCGCGTCCTCGAGAGCCTGCAATGCGCGCAGCAACGCGTCGAACTCACCGTCGGTGATGATCGGTGCGTCCCGCAGGTAGTAGCGGAACTGATGCCCACGCACCTCGTCGGCCAACTGTTGCCACTGCACCCGCTGCTCGGGCGTAGCCGCTTCGGCACTCACAGATACCGCGCTGTCGCTGTCACTCACCCACCAGAGATTAGTCGAGCCCACCGACACATCCATGCACGTCGCAGCCGTGCAGGAACGAGATTTCGTGGAGATCGGCGGGAGCTACGTCACCGACGACCGCGGCCCGAGCGCGACGGTTCCGGCCGCTCGACGGTGAGCGACTCCGGGTCCTCGGCGAAAGCGCGGGCAACGTCGGCGGCCAGCGCGAGGGCCGTGCGAGACCACGCGAGCGGAGCGCCCGCCAGACCGCAGGTCGGGGTGACCAGGACTCGGGTGAGGGCCGCACGAGGGAAGCCGAGATCGTCCACGAGCCGGACCGCGGGCTCGGCGGCGGCGCGCCAGGTGAGCGGGCTCGTGGGCGGTTCGGTGGGGACGAGTCCGAGGGCCAGCTTCTTGCCGGAGTCCACGGCTTCGCCGATGTCGTCGAAGTCGGCGGTGGTGATGGCCGACGCGTCGAAGGACAGGGCGGCGGCCGCCGTGCGGCGCAGGGTGGGCAAGGCCGGGCGGGCCGCGCAGGTATGCAGGATGACCGGTCCCGGTTGGGCGTTGATCACGACGTCGAGGAAGTGGATCGCCTCCGGACCGGGCAGCGCGCGGACGGTGTTGAGCACGCTCGGGCCGGTCAGCGATCCGTCGAGAACCGTCGTCAACTGCGGTTCATCCAGTTGCACAACCACGTTCGCCCCGAGTCGCTTTCCGATCTCGGCGGCGTGCAGGGCCAGGCCCTCGGCCAGCGAGTCCGTGAGGTCGCGCAGCGCACCGCGATCGGTGAGAATGCGATGGCCGCCGGGCAGTTCGACCTCGGCGGCGAGGGTGAGCGGTCCGACCGACTGGATCTTGATCGCCCGGCCGGAACCGACGAGACCCGCTGTCTCCCAGGCTTCCTCGATCGCGTCGAGATCGACGCGCACGAAGTCGCGGGCCTTCCGCGAGACCGAACCCGGGCGGTCGGCGAGCCGGTAACCGCGGGTGGTCGCGTCGAACCGCAGATCCACCAGGAGCGCGGAGGCGCGTCCGATCATGTCGGCGCCGATCCCGCGTTCGGGAAGTTCGACGAGGTGGGGCAGTTCCGGCAGTTCACCGACGATGGTGGTCGCCGCCTCGAGTGGATCGGTGCCCGGCCAGGAACCGAGACCGGTGGCGAACGCCCCGGCGAGCAAGTCCACCGGCTCCGCCGCGGCCGGGTCGCCGGACTGCTCACTGCCACGCCACAACGTCACGCGCTCAACACCTTTCGTGTCGTCTGGGTCAGTGGTCCACACCGGATCGGCGTCGACCACCACGAACCGGGCGCCGCACCACGGCGCGGGCCGTCACCCGTCATCCTGCCGTGCGCGCCGACTGCCGGCACACCCGCCACGACACGATCAGGCTGACGCCGCCGACGAATCGGACTCGATGCCCGCGGCACGGTCGGTGCCGTTGATGGTGCCGCTGCCGATCACGGTGTCGCCGCCGTCGGCGTCGGGCAGGTACAGCACGATGGCCTGGCCCTTCGCGACGCCGGTGAGCGGCTCACGCAACCTGGCGACGAAACCGTCGCCCTCGGGCTCGACCACGGCCGGCGCGGTCCCGCCGTGCGCACGCACCTGCACGACGCACTCGACCGACGAGGCCGGGCGCACGCCGGAAGTCCAGATCGCGCGGTCGGCGGTGACGATGTCGACCTGTAGATCCTCGACCGAACCGACCTTGACGGTCCCCGAATCGGGATCGATCCCGGTCACATACCGCGGCTTGCCGTCGGCGGCGGTGTGGCCCAGGCCGAGGCCCTTGCGCTGACCGACGGTGAACCCGTGCACACCCTCGTGACTACCGAGCACCGTGCCGTCGGAATCGACCAGCGCACCGGGCCGGATGCCGATCTTGGCACCGAGGAAGGCGCGGGTATCCCCGGACGGGATGAAACAGATGTCGTGGCTGTCGGGCTTGTTCGCCACCGCCAGCCCCCGCTCGGCGGCTTCCTCGCGGATCCGCGGCTTGGGGGTGTCGCCGACCGGGAACATCGCCCGCGCGAGCTGTTCGGCGGTGAGCACGGCCAACACGTAGGACTGGTCCTTGTCCGCGTCGACAGCACGACGCAGCACGCCCTCGTCGAGCCGCGCGTAATGCCCGGTCACCACCGCGTCGAAGCCCAGCGCCTGCGCGCGATCGGCCAGCGCGGAGAACTTGATCTTCTCGTTGCAGCGCAGACACGGGTTCGGGGTCTCCCCCGCGGCGTAGGCGGCGACGAAGTCGTCGATCACGTCTTCCTTGAAGCGATCGGCGAAATCCCAGACGTAGAACGGGATTCCGAGCACATCGGCGGCGCGACGCGCGTCACCGGCGTCTTCCTTGGAGCAGCAACCACGCGACCCGGTGCGCAGCGTGCCCGGGTTGGCCGACAGCGCCAGATGCACCCCGACCACCTCGTGCCCGGCGTCCACGGCCCGCGCCGCGGCCACCGCGGAATCGACACCACCACTCATCGCGGCGAGAACTCTCATCAGGCACCTCCTCTAGCGCCGGCCAGGCCTGCGGCCCTGGCCCGATCGATGACCTGCGGCAGCACGGTCAACAGTGTTTCGACATCGGCTCCGGTCGACGTGTGACCGAGCGTGAAGCGCAGCGAACTGCGCGCCTGCCACGGTTGCACACCCATCGCGATCAGCACATGGCTGGGCGAGGCGACGCCCGCGTTGCAGGCCGAACCGGTGGAGCATTCGACACCGGCGGCGTCGAGCAGCATGAGCAGCGAGTCGCCCTCGCACCCGGGGAACGTGAAGTGAGCGTTGCCGGGCAGTCGTTGCGCGGGCCCGTTGAGTACGGCATCCGGCACAGCGGCCCGCACGCCGTCGATCAACTCGTCGCGCAACGCCCGCAATCGCTGAGCGCGCCCGGGCAGGTCGGTGACGGCATCGCGCAGCGCGGCGGCCATCCCGATCGCCGCGGCCACATCGGAGGTACCGGAGCGCAGGTCGCGTTCGTGCCCGCCGCCGTGCACCAGCGGCACACACGGCACGCTTCGGCCCAGCAGCAGTACGCCGATCCCGTGCGGACCGCCGACCTTGTGTCCGGCCACGCTCAGCGCGGCCAGCCCGCTCGCGGCGAAGTCGACCGGAATCTGGGTCACCGCCTGAATGGCGTCGCTGTGCATCGGGATGTCGAATTCCTGCGCGACAGCGGCCAATTCGGCGATCGGCTCGATCGTCCCGACCTCGTTGTTGGCCCACATCACACTGACCAGCGCCACCTCATCGGCATGCGCGGCGAGTACCTCACGCAACACCTGCGGCGACACGACACCCTCGGCGTCGACCGGCAGCCAGCTGACCTGCGCACCCTCGTGCTTCTCGAGCCACTCGACCGCGTCGAGCACCGCGTGATGCTCGACCGAGCTGGTGACGATCCTGGTACGCCGCGGATCCGCCGCCCTGCGCCCCCAGAAGATCCCCTTGACGGCCAAATTGTCGCTCTCGGTGCCCCCGGAGGTGAAGATCACCTCGGACGGCCGAGCACCCAGATCAGCCGCGATCGACTCGCGCGCCTCCTCCAGCGACCGCCGCGCCGCCCGCCCCGAACCGTGCAGCGAGGACGCGTTGCCGACCGCCCCGAGGGCAGCCGTCATCGCCTCGACGGCGGCGGGCAACATCGGAGTGGTCGCCGCGTGATCGAGGTAGACCGTCTTGGGCGCACCGCTGATCGGACCCGAATAAGCCGACTTCATGACCGACAAAGCCTATACCACCGCTGACCTGG
>NZ_JBHWZY010000137.1:0-11013 GCF_042727815.1 Nocardia sp. NPDC060220 | reverse complement strand
ATGCTCAGATCCTGGCCGTCGACGGCGTAGAGCAGCACGCCTTCGGCGCCGAGCAGTGGCGCCAGCTCCGCCGCCGTGGGCACCGCGCCGCTCGCGAAGCTCACCGGAACAGCCCCTCCCGCAACGCGACCGCGATCGCCCCGCTGCGATCGGACACCCCCAGCTTGCGATACAGCCCGCGAATATGGGTTTTCACGGTGTCCTCGCTGACCACCAACTTGCTCGCGACCGCGCGATTGGAGTGGCCGGAGACCAACAGCCCCAGCACTTCCGACTCACGCTGGGTCAGTCCGAGGTGCGCGCCGGACCAGAACTGGCCCGCGCTGAGCCGGGCCGCGGCCAGCGCCACCCGACCGGCCAGTGCGGCGTCGACCACCGTCTCGCCTTCGCGGACGCGGCACAACTGGGCGACCAGTTCGCGCCCGTCGACCCGCTTGAGAATGTAGCCCGACGCCCCGACGCGCAGCGCCTGGTACAGGTAGTGCTCGTCGTCGTAGACGGTCAGCAACACGACCTTGGTCTCGGGATATTGCAGGGTGATCTGACGGCACAGATCCAAGCCACTGGCCTTGCCGATGCGAACATCGCACAGGACGATATCGGGCCGATGTTCGGCGACCATCCGCAGCGCGGCGGTGTCGGTGGTGGACTGGCCGACGATCATCACGTCGTCGGGAAAGTGTCCGAGCATGGCGTCGAGCCCGTGCAGCACCATTTCGTGATCGTCGACGAGCACAAGCTTCAACGGGGTCGGAGGTAACTCCGGCATCACTCCACCCTACGGCGAGCGGCAGCGCGGCTACGGGCATTGACGAGATCTCACCCGGACCGCCACCCCCGAGGGGGAGTGCGGCGGGTACGCCGGTGCGGTCCGATGAACGGACCCGATCAGAAAGGCCGCGCCATGCCGGAGTCCTCAGTTCGTCGGCCGCTCATAGTGCCGTCGGTCTTGCCCGCCGATTTCGCCTGCCTCGGTGAAGAAGTGCGCGATCTGTGCGCGGCGGGCGTCGACCGGATCCAATGGGACGTGATGGACGGCGTGTTCGTCCCCAACCTCACCTTCGGTCCCGATGTCATCGCGTCGGCGCGTTCGCACAGCACCGTGGGGTTCGAGGCGCACCTCATGGTGGTGAATCCCGATGGGCTGCTCAGCACGTACGTCGACGCGGGTTGCGAGCTGATCATCGTGCACGCCGAAGCCTGTACGCATCTGCATCGCACGCTTGCCAGGATCCGCGAACTGGGCGCGCGCAGCGGCGTCGCGGTGAATCCGCACACACCCGCCGAGGTCGTCGCGCACGTGCTGGCCGAGACCGACCTGATCCTGGCCATGACCGTGAATCCGGGTTTCGGTGGGCAGGCCTACATTCCGGCCGTGGAATCGAAGATCGCGCGGTTGCGCCGGATGATCGACGAGTCCGGGTACTCCATCGAGCTCGAAGTGGACGGCGGGATCACCGGTGACACGATCGGCGGCGCGGCCGCGGCCGGCGCCGACGTGTTCATCTCGGGATCGTGGATGTACGGCTGCCCCGAAGGCAAGGCGGCCGCGGTCAAGCGGCTTCGCGATGCCGCCACCGTCGCGGGAGTGGCAGCCTGATGACCGATATCGCGCCAACGACTTTCACGCCGTCGGTGGAGACCGACCAGCTCGCCGTCGACACCCTGCGCTTCCTCGCGGCCGACATGGTGGAGGCCGCGCAGTCGGGTCACCCCGGCATGCCGATGGGGGCGGCGCCGATGGCGTGGACGCTGTGGAGCCGGCACCTGCGCCATGACCCGGCCGATCCCGAGTGGGCCGATCGGGACCGGTTCGTGCTCTCGGCCGGACACGGGTCGGCGCTGCTGTACGGACTGTTGCACCTGTTCGGCTACGACCTGCCCGTCGAGGAACTGCGGCACTTCCGGCAACTGGGGTCGCGGACGCCGGGTCATCCCGAGTTCGGGCAGACGCCCGGCGTGGAGTGCACCACCGGCCCGTTGGGTCAGGGGCTGGCGATGGCGGTGGGCATGGCCCTCGCCGAGCGGATGACCGCCGCCCGGTATCCGGAGGTCACCGGTCATCGCACCTACGCGATCGTCGGCGACGGCTGCCTGATGGAAGGTGTCAGTCACGAAGTCGCATCGTTCGCAGGGCATTTGGGGCTCGGCGGGTTGACCGTGCTGTGGGACGACAACGAGATCACCATCGACGGCGCGGTCGGGCGCTCGTGCGGTGACGATCAGGTGGCGCGGTTCGCGGCCTATGGGTGGCATACCGAAGTGGTGCCGGACGGGACCGATATCGAGGCGATCGACGCCGCGCTGACCCGGGCGAAGGGTGATCCCCGGCCGAGCTTTCTCGCGGTGCGCACGGTGATCGGTCACGGTGCGCCCGGCGTCGCCGGAACGCCGAAGGCGCACGGCTCGCCGCTGGGCGCCCAACGACTCGCACAGGCCAAAGAGCTGGCGGGATGGACTCTTCCGCCGTTCACCGTGCCCGAGCAGGTCGAGGCGACGTGCGCGGTGCTGGCCGCGCTCGGTGGTGCGGAGCATGCGACCTGGCTCGAGGAGTTCGCGTCGTTCGACGCCGTCGCGCCGGTGCGCGCCGCCGAGTTCCGGCGCGCCCGTGCGCGACTGCTGCCTGCGGGTTTGCCGGACGCGCTGGAAGCCGTCGCCGCGCGGGCACCGCGCGCCACCCGGCAGTCCTCGCAGGCGTGTTTGCACGCGGCGCTGTCGGTGATGCCGGAATTGGTGGGCGGGTCGGCCGACCTGGCCGGGTCGACCGGCACCGTGTGCGGCGAGGTGGTGCATCGCGACGACTTCAGTTCCAGCGCTGTCGCTTTCGGCATTCGTGAGTTCGGGATGGCGGCGATTCTGAACGGGATGAGCCTGCACGGCGGGTTCCGGGTCTTCGGCAGTACGTTCCTGGTGTTCGCCGACTATCTGCGTCCCGCCCTGCGGCTGTCGGCACTGATGGGGCAGCCGGTGATCTATGTGCTCACCCACGATTCCGTCGCGGTCGGCGAGGACGGGCCGACGCATCAACCCGTCGAGCAGGTCGAGTCGCTCCGGGTGATTCCGGGGCTGCAGGTGTTGCGACCGGCCGACGACGGGGAGACCGCTCTCGCTTGGGAACTCGCGCTGAGCCGGGTCGACGGACCGACCGCGCTGATCCTGTCCCGCCAGTCACTGCCCCAGCTGGAACTCGCGGAGAGTGCTACCTGGCCCTATAGTGCGCTCTCGAGAGCCGACGCGGTCGGCACGGCGGCAGGCAGATCATCCACAGCAGCGCTTCCCACCATCCACATCGTCGCTACCGGTTCGGAAGTCGCACTGGCGGTCGCCGCCGCCGAGCAGCTACGGGCAGAAGGGTTCGCCGTGCGGGTGGTGTCGGTGATGGATCGGACGCGCTTCACCCGCGACGCCGCGGCGCACACCATCAGCATCGAGGCGGGAAGCACGGCGGGCTGGACCGGGCTGGTCGACCTGGCGATCGGGATCGACGACTTCGGGCACAGCGGCCCCGGCGACGAGGTCATGGCCCGTCACGGATTCACCGTGCGCGCCGTACTCGACCGGATTCGCGAATACCTCGACGGTGCACCGTGACTCGCCTGCGGGCGGTGATCTTCGACGTCGACGGCACCCTGGTCGACAGCGAGCGCGACGGCCATCGGGTGGCTTTCAACGCGGCCTTCGCCGAGGCGGGTCTTCCGGATCGCTGGGCGGTCGAGGAGTACGGGAAGCTGCTGAAGGTGGCCGGGGGCGCGCAACGGCTGGCGTTCTGGTTCGAACAGCAGGGCAGGCCCGTCGAGCAAGCGCGGGCGCTCGCGCATCAGGTGCACCGCACCAAGACCCGCATCATGCGGCAGATGGCAGCGGACGGGCACATCCGTGCCCGTCCGGGCGCGCGGGAACTGATCGAACGGCTCCGGTCGCACGGTGTCCGATTGCACGTGGCGACCACCGGCACCCGCGCGTGGGTCGAACCCCTGCTGAAGCACGCTTTCGGTGAGCCGTTCGACACCGTGACCACCGGCACCGAAGTGCCCGTCCTGAAGCCGAGCCCCGCGGTGTATCTGGATGTCCTGATCCAGACCGGACTGTCCCCCGATCAAGCAGTGGCCGTGGAGGACTCGTCCAACGGCGTGCGGTCGGCGGTGGCCGCGGGACTGCGGTGCGTGGCCGCCCAGAACGCCTACACGCGCACCGACGACCTCTCGGCGGCAGTGCTGGTCGCCGACGGGCTCGACGACCCGGAGCTGGTGACATGGTTCGACGGCCACCTCGCCTGAGGTGGCCGTCGAATCGGGCTCAGCGCGTGCGGCCGCGACGTTCCATGAGCCGCAACAGCATCGGCGTGAAGATCAGCTGCATCGCCAGGTCCATCTTCCCGCCCGGACACACGATCGTGTTCGGGCGCGACATGAACGAGTCGTGCAGCATCGACAGCAGATACGGGAAGTCGATGCCGTGCGGGTCGGCGAACCGGATCACCAGCATCGACTCATCTGGCGTCGGAATAGTCCGGGCCACAAAGGGATTCGATGTGTCGACCACGGGAACCCGCTGGAAGTTCACATGGGTGCGGGAGAACTGCGGGCACATGAAATTCACGTAGTCGTGCATGCGGCGCAGGATCGTCTCGGTCACCGCCTCGGTGGAGTAGCCGCGCTTGTCCTTGTCGCGGTGCAGCTTCTGGGTCCACTCGAGGTTGATCACCGGCACCACCCCGATGAGCAGGTCCGCGTACTGTGCCACGTCGACCTGTTCGTTGGCGACCGCCCCGTGTAGGCCCTCGTAGAACAGCAGGTCGGTGCCGGGGCGCAGGTCCTCCCACGGTGTGAAGGTGCCGGGTTCCTGGTCGTAGGGCGCCGCTTCCTCCTTGTCGTGCAGGTACTTTCGCACCCGGCCCGTACCGGTCTCGCCGTAGCCGCGGAACAGCTTCTCGAGGTCTTCGAACAGGTTGGCCTCCGCGCCGAAATGGCTGAAGGTGTGGTCACCGTCCGACAGCGCTCGCGCCAGCTCCTCCTTCATGCCGGCCCGGTCGAACCTGTGGAAGCTGTCGCCCTCGACGTACGCGGCGTCGATGCCTTCCCTGCGGAAGATCGAATCGAACGTGCGCATCACCGACGTTGTTCCGGCACCGGATGACCCGGTGATGGCGACGACAGGGTGCTTGGCGGACATGAATCTCCTCCTCAGGTGGTGGAACGGTAGAGACCGCGGAGACCGAACAGCGGACTCCACTGACCGTCGGGCTCCTCGGCCGCGTCGGCGTGGTATCTCACGATGCGCGCTACCTCGTCGCGGGAACCGAAAATGAACGCGATCCGCTGGTGCAGTTCGGTGGGGGCGACGTCGAGGATGCGCTCGCGACCGGTCGAGGCCAGGCCGCCGGCCTGCTCGATCAGAAAGGCGATGGGGTTGGCCTCGTAGAGCAGCCGCAATCTGCCCGCCTTGGCTGGGTCCTTCGAGTCGCGCGGGTACAGGAACACCCCGCCCCGGGTCAGGATGCGGTGGGTTTCGACCACCAGCGACGCCACCCAGCGCATGTTGAAGTCCTTCTCGCGCGGACCCGTCGCGCCCGCCAGGCATTCGTCGATGTAGCGGCGCACGGCCGGTTCCCAGAATCGCCGGTTGGAACTGTTGACCGCGTACTCCGAGGTGGACTCCGACAGCCGCAGGTTCTGCCCGGTCAGGAAGAACTCGCCCAGTTCGGGATCGAGAGTGAAGGCGTGCACGCCGGTGCCGACGGTGAGCACGAGTTGCGTCGCGGGGCCATAGATCGCGTAGCCTGCGGCGACCTGCTCGGTGCCGGGCTGCAGGAAGTCCACCGTCGTCGCGTCGATGCCGGGGTTCGGGGCGCGCAGAATCGAAAAGATGCTGCCCACAGCGACATTCACGTCGATATTGGACGAACCGTCGAGCGGATCGAACGCCAGCAGGTATTTGCCGCGCGGATAATCGGGCGGGATCGCATACGGGTCGTCGAGCTCCTCCGACACCATTCCCGCCAGCTGGCCGCCCCATTCGTTGGCGCGCAGGAACAGCTCGTTGGCGACCACGTCGAGCTTCTGCTGCTGCTCACCCTGCACATTCACCACACCGGCGCCGCCGAGGACGCCGGTGAGCGCACCGGAGGCGATGCGCTTGGAGATCGCCTTGCAGGCCAGCGCGACGTCGAGGATCAGGGAATTGAGCTCACCGCTGGAACCGGGATGGCGCCTGCGCTCTTCGATGAGGAATTGGGTCAACGTCGTGCGATCGGTCAGCATCTTTCGAGGACACCACCGAACCCCCCGGGCGGACATCCACCCGGGGGGTGAATCGCGGGGGTGGTTACCGCGATTCGTCGCGTCAGAAGGCCGGGACCGCTTGCGCGGCCGTTGCCTCCTCGGACGTGTGCCGCTTGCGCAGCACGGTGACGCCGACGACCAGGGCCGCGGCGAGCAGTCCGGCCGCGACCGTGAACGCCAGCCGGTATCCGCTGGTCAGAGCGGCAGCGTCGGACGCTCCGGCCACCAGTTCGGTGCCGGTCCGTGCGGCGGCGAGGGTGGACAACACCGCGACGCCGATCGCCATGCCGACCTGCTGGGTGGTGTTGAACAGCCCCGAGGCCAGGCCGGCGTCGTCGGCGTCGGCGCCCGACATGCCCAGCGCGGTGAGTGCGGGCAGCACCAGCCCGCCACCGGAGACGGCCACCATCACCGGCAGCACGTCGGTGAGGTAGCCGGCATCGACCGGAAGCCGCGTCAGCCACGACATCCCGGCCAGCAACAGGGACAGACCCGCGATGAGCACGGCCCGCTCACCGAAGCGGGTGATCAGGCGGGCAGAGGCGAACAGCGACACCCCGCCGATGGCGACGGCGGCGGGCAGCATGGCCAGGCCGGTCTGCACGGCGTTGTAGCCCAGCACCTTCTGCAGGTAGAGCGCGACGATGATCTGGAAGGCGAACATGGCCGCGAGAGTGAGCATCTGGACCACATTGGCGCCGGATACCGTGCGGGAGCGAAAGATTCGCAACGGCAGCAGCGGGTTGGTCGCGGTGGCCTGACGGAGGACGAAGGCCGCGAGCAGTGCGGCGGCGAGTGCGCCGAGGCCGAGAGTGTGCGCCGAGACCCAGCCGTAGCGTTCGACTTCGACGACGGTGTAGATGCCGAGCATCAGACCGACGGTAACCAGGGCCGCACCCAGTACATCGGCGCCGGCGGACCAGCCGAGGCCGCGGTCGGCGGGCAGCGCTCGCACCGCCACCAGCACGGTCAGCACGCCGATCGGCACGTTGATCAGGAAGATCCAGTGCCAGTTCAGCGCGTCGGTGAGCACACCGCCGAGCACCTGTCCGATCGAGGCGCCCGCGGCGCCCGTGAAGCTGAAAACACCGATGGCCGTTGCGCGTTGGCGGGGTTCGGTGAAGATCGTCACCAGGATGCCGAGGACCACCGAGGCGGCGATCGCGCTGCCGACGCCCTGCAGGAATCGGGCCCCGACCAGCACGGCGGGGGTGGTCGCGACGCCTGCCAGCACCGAGGCCGCGGTGAAGACGACGGTGCCGGTGATGAACATCGTCTTGCGCCCGATCAGGTCGCCGAGGCGTCCCGCCAGCAGGAGCAGACCGCCGAAAGCGATCAGGTAGGCGTTCACGGTCCAGCTCAGGCCGGCCGGCGAGAAGCCGAGGTCCTCCTGGATCGCCGGCATGGCGACGGTCACGATGCTGCCGTCGAGGATGGTCATCAGCATCGCGGCCGACAGCACCGCGAGAGCGGTGCGCTGGGACTTGGTCATGGGGTCATCTCCTGCTCGAAGCGAACAAGAGAGACCGTACTAGATAGTTCCGTAGCAGACAATCTATAACGGACTATTGCCTCGCGCGACGCGCGGGCGCAGCGTCGACCGCAGTCGACAGATGCCCTTCCACCAGGTGATTCAGTGCACGCAACAGGGATTCACGCTCCGCCTTCGGCAGCGAGCCGAGCGCCCCCCGATGGACGCCGTCGACGATCTCGGTACTGCGCGCGGCAAGTTCGGCACCGGCCGGAGTCACCGAGATGATGCGCGCGCGACGGTCGGCGCTCGACGGCTTCCGTTCGGCCAGACCCGCCTTCTCCAGCGCGTCGACGGTGACGACCATGGTCGTCTTGTCCATATCGCCGAGCTCGGCGAGCTGAGCCTGGGTGCGCTCAGCCTCCAGCGCGTGGACCAGCACGCAGTGCATGCGGGCCGTGAGCCCGATCTCGGCCAGCGCCGCTGCCATCTGCGTGCGCAGGACGTGGCTGGTCCGGTCGAGCAGGAAGGACAGGTCGGGTTCGGCGCGCGTGGTCGCCAGAGCGGTCATACCGCTCATTATAGTTTTGTCATAGATAATCCGCATACATCCATAAGTCGGGAATGTTATCGGACTGCGGTCCGTTTAGATGGGGACCACATCCCGAAGAGAGGTTCACATGGAACTGGGGCTCACCACCTTCGCCGAGCTGTACCCGACCGGCGACCGGCCCGCGCCGACCGCCGCCGAGCGGCTGCGCCAGGTGGTCGACGAGGCCGTCGCGACCGAGGCCGCCGGGCTCGACGTGTACGGCGTGGGTGAACATCATCGCCGGGATTTCGCCGCGTCCTCCCCCGCTGTCGTCCTGGCCGCCGCGGCCGCCAGGACCGAGCGCATCCAGTTGACCAGCGCGGTGACCGTGCTCAGCTCCGACGACCCGGTGCGCGTGTACCAGGACTTCGCCACGCTCGACGGGCTGTCGAACGGGCGCGCGGAGTTGATGGCGGGGCGCGGGTCGTTCACGGAGTCGTTCCCGCTGTTCGGCTACGACCTGTCCGATTACGACGCGCTCTTCGAAGAGAAGCTGGCACTGCTGCTGCGGGTGCGCGAGGAAGGCCCGGTCACGTGGACCGGGCGATTCCGGGCACCGCTGCACGACGCCACGGTGTATCCGCGCACCGATGATCGACCGCTGCCGGTCTGGATCGCGGTCGGCGGCAGTCCCGAATCGGTGATCCGCGCCGGGCTGCTGGGTCTACCGCTCGCCCTCGCGATCATCGGCGGTCAGCCGGCACGGTTCAAGCCGCTGGTCGAGCTGTATCACCGGGCGCTGACCGAAGGCGGCCACGAGAAGCAGCCCGTCGCGGTGCACGCGCACGGGTATGTCGCCGACACCGACGCCCAGGCAGTCGCCGAGTTCTACCAGCCCTACGCCGGGGCGATGTCGGTTATCGGCCGGGAGCGCGGCTGGGGACCGATGACGCGCGAACAGTTCGACGCGCTGCGTTCGCAGAGCGGTTCCCTGTTCGTCGGCACCCCCGACTACGTGGCAGGCAAGATCGCCGAGGTCCGCGACACCCTCGGCCTCGACCGCTTCATGCTGCACACCAGCGTCGGGACGCTGCCGCCCGAGCAGGTGCTGCACAGCATCGAACTGCTGGGCACGAAGGTGGCCCCGCAGGTGCGGTGAGCAGGGTCTATTCGAGCGCTGGGTCGACGCCGGTGGTCCGGGCGGCCCGGCGTTCTCGCCTTCGTCGGCGGTAACGGCTGATTCGGCTGGCGCACAGATAGACCACCCACAAACCGATGGCCAACAGGGCCGCGGCGATCACCGCGGCCAGCACCGGGAAGAACACCGCGAGGGTGAGGACGCCGCCGACCGTGAGGTCCTCGGCGGTGCTCACCGCGATATTGGTGACCGGTTCCGGCGAGGTGTTGATCGCCATCCGGGTGCCCGCTTTGACGATGTGGCTGAGCAGGGCGGTCGTGCCACCCACCGCCGCGGCGAACATCGTGGGCAGTGAATCGTCCTGCCCCGCGATCAGTGCCGACACGACCGCGCCCGACGCGGGCCGCACCACCGTGTGCACCGCGTCCCAGAACGAGTCGAGGTACGGGATCTTGTCCGCCACCGCCTCGATCAGAAACAGCACCCCGGCGGCGACGAGCACATCGGTGCGCAGCAGCCCCGGCGGCACATCGCCGGCCCACCCGATCCGACCGAACAACCCCAGCAGAAACACCACCGCGTACGCGTTGATACCGCTGGCCCAGCCCGCGGTGAAGATCAGAGGGAGCACCGACACCCGCTCAGACTAAGCCCGCCTGCCGACACCGCGCGGCAAGGACGTGCAGCGGCGATATCTAGCATCGCTAGACAAGCTAGCGAGCAACTGTTACCTTTGCTCCATCATCTAGCGCTGCTAGATATCGAGGAAGGAAAGCCGAAATGCTCATCGTCACCGGCCAGATCATCGCCACCGCCGCTGTGCTCGCCAATGCCGTCGTCTACGGCACCGATGTCTGCGCGGCCGTGATCATGCGGTCGGTGTACCGCAAGCTCGATGACGCGACCGTCACTATCAGCGCGGGGTGGGGCCACTACTACGGCGACCGGCGCATGCCGGTGGTCGGTGCAGGCGGTGTGATCACCGCGGTGCTCACCCTGCTCATCGCACTGTTGGCCGGCCAGATCGGCGCCGCGGTCGCGGCGGGGATCGCGGTGGCGGCACTGCTCACCTGGCTCGCCCTCTACGTCCGCATCGCCAAGCCGATCAATGCCAGGCAGACCGCCGCCGCCCAGAGCGGCGTCATTCCGGCCGATGCCCGTGCGCTGCAGGACAAGTGGGACAGCATCCTGAAGTACCGCGTCACCCTCCAGTTCGTCGCCATCGCCGGACTGTGCGCCGCGCTGATCCTGTTCTGATATCGAATTCACCGAGGAGAATCCGTCATGAGTTTCACCAGCAATGAACAGCAGTTCCTCGCGGAGGCCGGGATCGGCCGGCTGGCCACGGTGTCGCCCGACGGCATTGTGCAGAACAACCCGACCGGCTATCGGGTGAACGCCGACGGCACGATCGATATCGGGGGTATGCGGATGCGCGGCAGCCGGAAATACCGCAATGTCGAAGCGGGCAGCCGGGTCTCGTTCGTCATCGACCAACAGGTTTCCTGGGAGCCGTACGTGATTCGCGGCATCGAGGTACGCGGCACCGCCGAAGCGCTCGACGACGAGCAGCCACCGTTCGAACACCAGG
>NZ_JBHWZY010000136.1:0-11040 GCF_042727815.1 Nocardia sp. NPDC060220 | reverse complement strand
CCCACGACTCCCAGGCGTTGACAGATGTGCCGCCAAGGCTGGTCTGGTTTCCGGTCACATCGTTGTATCGCGCTGCCGCCTGATCTTGGGATAGGCCCGCCGCGTATCGGTACGCCTGCAAACTCGGCACGTCCGGGTACCGGGCCATCAACTCAGCCGCCGCACCTTTTACCGACCCCAACTCGGTCCACAGTTTCTTGCCCTGCGCGGCCAGCTCCCGGCCGCGCGCCTGCGGACTCATCTGATGACTCGTGCGTGCGTTCGTGCCCGGTGACCTCGACGACGTTCCCATGACCAACAGCCCTTCACCCCATGAGCAGTAGTTGGGAGGAAGGTTACCCATCGCAATGGGCAACTTCCGTATTTCGAACAATCTGAGCAGGTCAAGCTACCCAAGAACCCGTTGGAGCTCGTACCGCTCAGCAGGTGTGAAGGCCCCTGACCGACTGGGAGGGTGATCAGCAGCAAACACCGCCACCCCACAGGAGTTAGCAGCCATGACGGTCTTCACGCACTCATCAGCGACTGACAATCGGCGGCGAGTCGCCGACCTCCCAACCGACACGACTACCAAGAGCCTGACAGTTGTCGAGCAACAGGTGCTCGATGTCCTGACCCCGGGCGGTCTGCTCACCGCCAACACAATCGCGCGCAACCTGAACATGTCGCCGTGGCGCGTGGCGCGTGCCCTGAACTCGTTGCGCCGCAACGGTGACGCCTTCCGGAACCAGCACGCCCAATGGCGGGTAACCGTCGGGCAGCCTCTCCCGGAACCGCAGAGCTCGCGATGAGAAGACTCACCCCCGCCGTGCCCCAGCAGTCACTGCCTGAACTGCGCCGAGCGCTCGAAGCGATGCGTGAGGCCGGCTGGCTCACAAGCGCGCCCGCCACACCCACGGACGAAGTCAGCGGGCCACGCGCCCATGCTCTTGGCCGATCACCGTGCCCTGACGAGCCCGACATCCATCTCGCGATCCAGTTCCCCAGCGTGCGAATGGAATTCGCGGCATGCCTGACCGCTGCACTGGTGTTCGTCTGTGATGTGGCCGCCCGCCGTCCCGGCACCGTCGCCGTCTATCCCAGCCATTGCACCGGATTGCCTCGCCTGCCCAACGAGCGGCTGTACCTACAGCCCTGACCCCCCCGACCGATCCTGCATGCCCAACCACCCGAAAACCTCGGCGCGCCCGCGTAAGACGGAGAACCACCTAACCTCATTCCGGCAGCGCGAAGGCAACCCCGTTATAGCGAGTCTGTCACCAGCGCATTCGCCGGTGACAGACTCGCTCGTCCTCGGACGACAGATCACTACATTCGTCCGGAAGCATTGTTCGACAACCGGCGCTCATAGGTGGCTTCGTTTCGCGGACAGCTCAGGACCTTATCGATCGGTGAATATTCAGCCAACAGCTCTGCGGAAGTCCCTCTCCCGATCGAGGCGTTGATACCATCGGCCGCACATCATCCGGAGGGGGATCATGCAGGTTTCACCGTCCGAGTTGCGCTCTGCCGCAACCGAAATGGACAGACTCGCAGACGACAACATCGGCAGATTGCCGGTCATGGACTCATCGGCCGGTTCGCTCGGCACGCTCAGTACCTTTCTCCAGGGCGCCGATGTCGCGCCGCAGCTCGATCGGATCGAGCCCGCGCGCACCCGGAGCCTGAAGATCGTCGGTGGTCGCTACCGTGAATTCGGCTCGCTACTGCGCACTTCCGCCGAGTCCTACACCGACACCGACGTGGCCGCCGCGGCGCGTATCGCCGCCGTGAGCGACTTGAATTCCGGGGAGATGCCGCAGTGAAACGGCCCGCCGCCGAGCAGGTCCGATTCTGGAACGTGGATCTCGCCTCGACCGCGACGAAAGCGACCACGATCGCCAACAGCGTGCGCGACACGGTCGACGGAATGCACCGGACGATCGATGCGATGAACTGGTCGGGCGATGCGCGCAACGCGGTGGACGGCCGCTGTACGCGCGAGGTCACCGAAATGCGGGTGATCGCGGCCGCGTACGAGGACCTGGCCACCGCGTTGAACGACGGCCAGGCACGCATGGGCCAGCTCGTCTCGCAGCTGCGAACCGACTACACCTCGCTGACCAACTCCGGCTACAAGATCGAATCGGACTGGACCGTCACCGCCGAGGGTGACGACGCCGGCCGCACGCAGGAGGCGACCAATCAGACTGTTCGCCTGCAGCGACTGGCCGATGAACTCGGATGGGCGGATGCCGACTGCGCGGCCGGGGTGAAGTCCGCAGTGGACGCGATCAACGAACTGACCCCGGCGAATGCGGGCGCGAATCCCCGCCAAGCCCGCGAGGACGTCGACGCCTTCCGCAACGGCACCGCGACCCTCGAACAGGTCGAACGTCTCACGTGGGCGACGACACTGACCGATCAGCAGAAGGCCGACCTCGCCGCAGGCAGGCAGGTGAACCTGCCCCAGGAACGCCTCGACTACCTCAATTCGGTGATGCGCGACCTCGACGGTCTACCCGTCGGCGAGATCAGCAAGATCGGCGCCGGCCTGCCCAACGGTGAGGACAAGGTGGTCGCCGCCGGGCTGGCCGACGCCTTGCAACTCACCTCGAATCCCCAGGTCACCGGCAACGGTCTGACAGCGGCCCAGGGCGGCAAGGCAGGGGTCGATTTCGGCGGGCTCAGCGCGCTGCCCTCCTCCGTGCGCACCGCGCTCACCGATCCACCGGGAAACTCCTCGGTGAAACGGACCAATGTCGAAACCGTCGCCGAGATCCTGTCCAAGGGGTCGTCCCAGGTCGCCCAGGGCAGTGACGCCGACCGCGCACTGCTCAACCAGGCCACCGATATCACCAAGCAGATCGACTCCGAAGCGAATCCGCTCGCCAGCAAGTTGTTCAGCCAGGTGAGTTCCGACCACATCGCGGTGAACGACTTCTTCACCGGTCAGGGCATGGACGCGGTGATGGCGCCGGGCGAGAAGTTCGACAATCAGGCCGCGATCGGCACCCTGCTCGACCACAACTGGGACGGCGACGACGCGGGTGTCTCCGCGCTGCTGAAGACCGTCGACACCGACGCCTCCTCCCCGGACCGGCACATCAATACCGAGGCCGGTCAGTCCGCGCGCCAGATCGCCGACTACGTCGCCACCCATCGGGATACGTTGCTGCACATCACCAGCGAGTCCGGGCACTGGAACCCCAGCAACGCACCGACCAGCATCGGCGCCCTGAATCCGAACCTCACCGCCCAGCTGGGCGACACCCTCGCCAACTACATACCCGCGATGGCCGGCGTCGACGACAGCAATCTCAACTCGCACGGCTTCGTCGACAGCAACACGCGTTCGTTCAGCGCCGAGTCGATGCGCAATGTCTTCGCGGTGATCGATTCCGATCCCGAAGCCGCCAAGATGTTCAACGCCAATGCCTACCAGCAGATCGCCGGGCTCAACCAGATCTACGGCGCGACGGGCATGACCGACACTCGCTGGGCCGAATGGGGGGCCCACATCGATAAAGCCGCACAGGACGGCGCGCAACTGGAATTGAAGACGCGACAGGACGACGGCACCACCACACAGAAGAACAACATGGCGCTGTTCGACGGAATCCGTGAGGTCGCCGCGTACGAGCTGAAGAAGGTCCCAGTGGCGGGTGGCCTGCTCGAACTCGGTTTGAAGTCGATGTCTTCCGAGGTCCGGCTCGATACTCTCGGGACGGTCGCTACCGAAGGTGCGCACATCGATCTCTCCCACGATGGCAGCATCGCTTCGCAGTCCTACAACATCTTGCAGGGGCTCGCGAGTTCGCCCGACCACGGCGATCTGCGGAACGACCCGAATATCGGCAAATACTTCGATCCCACAACTGGTGAACTCCGTTCGTTTACCGACATCGGCAATTCCTACGACAACCAGAAGACCAGCTACGCCTACTTGAACGAAGACCTCGCGCAGTACGCTCCGAACGTAGACAGATATAGACTCCAATGGAATACGGGCCGCTCGACGAACGAACCGAAATGATATCGATAAAGCGCAGGCGCACGGCGAGCGGCGCCGCGATAGGGATGGCCCTCTTCCTACTGCTGAGCGCCTGTGCTGGGCCGTCCGAACCTTCGGATCGGTGGCCCGACCGCTTCGACTACAACTTCCAGTGGACTGCCGGACCCGGCGTCGACCTGGAGACCGGGGCCGCTGTTCAGATGCGTTCGGTGGTGGAGACCGCGTTCCTGGGAGGAGCCGGACATTTCAGCGAGGAAGAATTGAAAGAGCGGCAGGGTTTGAGAATGCTCAGCTACGATCCGCCGACTCTGTGGCGAGTGGATGAGCGAGCCGCCGACTACCACTGGAAGGTCCGAGGCACGATATTCGCCCAAATACGCCGCGTCGAACAAGATGGCGGCCGCAACGGGTTCGAATCGTGGGCCGTAGACGCGTGCATATGGGGCGGTAACCTGGCATTCGGGAACACGGAAGGAGAATATCTCTCCAGCCGGAACGCGTCAGAGCAGCCGTCCGGAGAATTGTCTTACTTCGGCCAGAAGTCCACAGAACAGGCGGTTCATTTCATTCAAGGATTCGCGGTGTGGAGATCGAACGTTCCGAACCCGGAGCCGCGCATGACCGGCAGTTCGAGGTACCCTGCACACCCCCTGCCCACTGCATGGAAAAATTTGGGTTATCCCGCCACTGTCAATACCTCCCTTTGGAGACAACAACCATGTGAGTGGCCCGCGGAATTTCCCGCATCGCTGAACCCGAACAGATCCGCACATCAGCCGGGTGCCCGCGTTCCCGCCCCGGAGGTACTACCGCCCTACCCTGGCTGGCCGCAATAGCCGGCACGGAAGAACAGCTTCTAGTGGGTCACTCCGACCAGCAACTGCTCCGCCGCGCTGTAGGGATCGCGGTCCCCGGCAGCGACCGCAGCGGCCAACTCGTCCAGGCCGGGATGGCCGCGCAACCGTGACTGCGCGAGCGAGAGGATCTGCGCCCGCGCGCGGGCCGTGCCGCGCGCGGCGGTGTCGGCCCGGTGGTAGGTCTCGATCGCCTCGATCAGCTCCTCGACCCCGGTGCCGCGTGAGGCGACCAGGGTGAGGATGGGTAGGCCGGTTTCGATATGGAGTTCGCGCGCGGTCTGCTCGGCGCCGTCGCGGTCGGCCTTGTTGACGACGAGGATGTCGGCCACCTCGAGCAGCCCGGCTTTGGCGGCCTGGATCGCGTCGCCCGCACCGGGATTGAGGATGACCACGGTCGGGTCCGCGACCGCGGCGATCTCGATCTCGGACTGGCCCACCCCCACCGTCTCCAACAGGACCAGGCCGTAGCCGAGTGCGCCGAGCAGCCGGATCGCGGCGGGCACGGCGGCGGCCAGGCCGCCCAGGTGCCCGCGGGTGGCCACCGAACGGATCAGGACGTCGGGGTCGTCGATGTGCGCCGCCATCCGGATGCGGTCGCCGAGCAGCGCGCCGCCGCTGTAGGGCGAGGACGGGTCGACGGCGAGCACCGCCACCCGTTGCCCGCGCGCGCGGTAACCGGTCACCAGGACCGCGATGGTGGTGGACTTGCCCGCGCCCGGCGGCCCGGTCAGCCCGATCACACGCACCGGGGCCGGATCGAGGTGGGCGAGCACCTGTTCGCGGCGCTCGCTCTCGACCAGGCTCAGCAACCGCCCGGCCGCGCGGATCGAACCCGCGCGGGCCATGGCGATCAATTCGGCGATGTCGTCGGACAGGCCAGTGTTCATCGACGGCTCCCGAGTGTCCGGTCCGGCTACTTCTTGCCCGCGGTGAGCCGCTCGATGGTGGCGTGGAAATCCGCGGTCTGGAACGAGATCTCCTCGGCGGTGGTCGCGTAGTCGAGACTGGCCAGCACCGCCCGTTCCAGGTGCAGGTTGAGCAGTCGCTTCGTGCTCTCGACGGCCTGGCGAGGCAGTTCCAGGATGCGCTTGGCGCAGGCCAGCGCCTCGGCCACCGGGTCGGCGACGACGTGGTTTACCAGACCCATCTCCCTGGCCCGTTCGGCCGGGATGCGCGCGCCGGTGAGCGCGTACTCCTTGGCGAAGAGCAGGCTGGTGTGCAGCGGCCAGGTGAGCGGGCCGCCGTCGGCGGCGACCAGGCCCACCTGCACGTGTGGGTCGGCGAGGTAGGCGGTCTCGGCGATGTAGACGATGTCGCTGAGCGAGACCAGGCTGCACCCGAGGCCGACGGCGGGTCCGTTGACCGCCGCGATCACCGGAATCCGGCAGCGCGCCATGCCGAGCACGAGGTCGCGCCCGTGCGCGATCGTCTTGGCGCGCAGGTCGGCGTCGCGGCTCAGCTCGGCGAGGTAGGCGAAGTCGCCGCCGGCGGAGAACGCCTTGCCGCTGCCGGTGAGGACCGCGACGCGGGCTTCCCGGTCCTCGCTCAGGCGCGGCCACAGCTGCGCGAGCCCGGTGTGCAGGTCGTCGTTGACCGCGTTGAGCGCGTCGGGCCGATTCAGCGTGATGATCCGCAGCGGACCTTCGGCGCGGACGTCGATTTCGGCAGGCAGGTCGTACATGGTCAGGCTCCCAATCCGAGAATGCGCGAGGCGATGATGTTCTTCTGAATCTGTGACGTCCCGCCCATGACGCTCTGCGCGCGGCTGTAGAGGTAGGCGCTGAGCAGTTCGGGATCGCGGGTGCCGCCGACGGTGAGCGCGGCATGACCGACCGACTGTTCCACCCAGGTCATGAGCAGTTTGTCGAGCGAACCCTCCGGGCCGTGCGAGACACCGTCGAGCTGTTCGGACAGTCGCCGGCGCACGTGCAGGCGCAGCATCTCGGTCTGCACGGCGGCCCAGGCCAGCTCGGCGGGCAGCGGTCCCGAGGTCCGGGCCGCCATCTGGCGCACCAGCTTGCCGTAGCGGGCCGCGTAGCCGAGCGTGGAGGGTTCGCGCTCGTGCCCGACCACCGTCATCGCCAATTTCCACCCGTCGCCGGGCGATCCGACCATCTGATCGGCGGGCACGACCGCGCCGTCGAAGGCCACCTGCCCGAATTCGGTGGTGATCCCGCTCATCATGCGCAGCGGCCGCTGCTGCACGCCGGGCTGTTTCATCGACACCACGAAGGCCGAGATGCCTTTGTGCCGTGGCACTTCGGAGTCGGTGCGGGCCAGCAGCAGGCACCAGTCCGCGACGTCGGAATAGCTCGTCCAGATCTTGTGCCCGTGCAGCACATAGGAATCGCCCTCACGGGTGGCCGTGGTCCGCAGCGCGGCCAGGTCCGAACCCGCGTCCGGTTCGCTGAACCCCTGGCACCAGCGCTGCGTCCCGTCGATCATGCCGGGCAGGAAGCGCTGTTGCAGTTGCTTGCCGGCGTGCCTGCCCAGACCCTGGATCAGATAGCCCAGGCTGGGCCGCGGTGGCGCGCCGGCCAGGGCGAGCTCCTCGTCGAGGATGACGTCGTAGACCGGGGGCAGTTCGTGGCCGCCGTGTTCGCGCGGCCACGACAGCCCGAAGAAGCCCGCCGCGTGCAGCGCTCGATGCCACTCGCCCTGCTTGGCCCAGTACTCGTCACCCGAGGTCGGGAACTGTCCCGCGACACCGGACAGCCACTCGCGCAAGCGTTCCCGGAACGCCGCTTCCTCGGGCGAATCACGAAAGTCCACGGTCGATCTCCTCCAGGCTCGTGGGGAACAGCTCGGTGGACGTCAGCGCCCGCCGTAGATACACGTGCGCCAGGCACTCCCAGGTGTTGCCGATTCCGCCGTGCACCTGCACCGCGGTCTCGCACACGGTCAATGCCGCTCTGGCGCAATAGAGTTTGGCGATCACGGCCGCCTGCACGGCTCGCTCGGGTTCGATCGCGTCCACGGCCCACGCGGCGTGGCGCAGCACGCTCACCGAGCCCTCGATCAGCGCGAGGCTCTCCGCGAGCAGATGGGCGACGGCCTGATAGGAACCGATCGTCTTGCCGTATTGCGCACGGACTTTCGCGTAGTCGGTGGCCAGTGCGTGCGCACCGCGCGCGGTGCCGACCAGATCGGCGCAGGTGGTCACGAGCGCCAGCGCTCGCCACTGGGTGACCTGCGCCGGGGACAGCTCGCCGAGCAGTTTCGGAACGCCGGTGAGCGCGGCCTCGGCCCGTGTCTGATCGGCGCCGGTCGTCGCGGTGGCGACCGCGCTGGCCAGCATCGACTCGCCTCGCACGATCAGGGCCTGGCGGGCGCCTCGCGCGTCGATCGCGCGGTCGTCGACGGCGACGGTCCAGTGCGGTACCGATTCGGGGGGCGACCAGAGGTCGTCGGCGAGAAGTGGACCGAGGAACGGCACGTCGACGAGCCCGCGGCCGAATTCCTCGGCGACGATGGCCACTTCGACGCCGGAGGCGCCGTCGGAGCGCAGGGCTCGCCAGCCGGTGCTGGCGACCGTCTTCTCGAGCCGGGCGATCCGCTGTTCGTCGGCCAGGTCGCTGACCGAGCCGGGGCCGAGGTCGTCGGCCAGTTTCGCAGCGGCGTCGCGCAGCTGTCGCTGTTCAGAGGTCAGCCGGACGTCCATGGCTCTCCTTCAGTACTCGGCGCAGCACCTTGCCGGAGGGCAGGCGCGGGATTTCGGGCACGAACACCACTCGGCGCGGCCGCTTGTAGGAGGCCAGCCGGGTGCCGACCAGCTCTATGAGTTCGTCGGCGTCGACCGAGCCCGTGGTGGTGACGGCGGCGACGATCACCTCGCCGTCAGCCGGATCGGGGACACCGAAGACCGCGCAGTCGGCCACGGCCGGGTGGCCGTGCAGGACGGCTTCCACCTCGGCGGGCGCCACTTGGAATCCGCGCACCTTGATCATCTCCTTGAGCCGGTCGGTCAGCCGCAACCAGCCGTCGTCGTCGAGATAGCCGACATCGCCGGTGCGGTACCAGCCGTCGGCGTAGGCCGCCGCGGTCGCGTCGTCGGGGAGGTATCCGGCCATCGACGACGCGGAGCGAGCCTGGATCTCGCCGGTATCGCCGGCTTCGACCTCCTCGCCGGAGGTCGTGGAGACCACCCGGATCTCGACGCCGGGCACCGGGCGCCCCACGCTGTCCAGGCGTGCGCCCTCGAGCGGATTGCAGGCGATCACCGGCAGTTCGCTGGCGCCGTAGGCGGGCACCCACGCGACACCGGTTCGGCGCGTGACGGTCTCGGCGACGCTCGGCGTCACCGGCGTCGCGCCCCACATGATGTAGCGCAACGACGACAGGTCATAGGACTCGAGGTCGGGATGGGAGGCGATCGCCAGCGCGATCGGCGCGACCGCCATCTCCACGGTGATCCGGTCGGCCTCGATGTGGTGCAGCATCCGATCGAGATCGAACCGGCGATGCAGGCGCATCCAGGCGCCGGTCCGCAGCGCCAGCACGATATTGAGCAGCCCGAGGATGTGCGAGGGCGGGGTGACGATCTGAATCCGGTCGTCGCCGGTGAAGCCGAGCGCCACCCGCCAGTGCTCCACCGCGGCCGCGAACGACGCGTGCGTGTGGCGCACCGCTTTCGGCAATCCCGTTGTGCCCGAACTGAAGACGAGCACCGCGTCCTCGGATGGCACCGGCTCGGCGAAAGTGGCGGTGCTCGGGGTGATCGGGGCGTCGAGCGAGAGCGTGGGCATCAGCTCGGCCAGCACCGGCTGGTCACCGATGGCGTAGGCGGGCTCGGTGACGGCCAGCGCGTGCTCGACATCACCGCGCTTCCACGCTGGGCTGATGAGCACCACCGCGCCGCCGGCCAGCCAGATCGCGCGCACCGCGAGCACGAACTCCGGCCGGTTCGACGACATCAGCGCGACCCGATCCCCCTGGCGCACACCGCGTTCGATCAGGGCTTCGGCCAGGCCCGCGGTGAGCCCGTCCAACTCGCTGAGCGTGTAGTGCCGCTCGTCGAAACTGAGTGCGATCCGGTCGTTCATCTCGCCTCCGCGGCCGGGACTGAGAAGATCCCATCTTGCAAGAGAGAATAGTATTCTCTTTCCATAAGAATCTTCATACCAGAAGGAGCCGGTCCATGGCGAGAACTCCCCTGTTCCAACGCGCGACGGTGACCCGGATCATCAAGGAGACAGCCGACGCCCGCACCTTCGTCCTCGCTCCACACGAGGGCGCGGTGTCCTATGTCGCCGGCCAGTTCTGCACGTTCCGGGTGCGCGTCGACGATGTCGAGCTGTTCCGGTCGTACTCCATGTCGAGCGCGCCCGAAACCGACGCCGAGCTCATGACAACGGTCAAACGGGTCGTCGGCGGGCGGGTGTCGAACTGGCTGATCGACAACCTCAGCGAGGGGGACGTGATCGAGATGAGCAGGCCGGCGGGCAAATTCTGTCTGCGCGAGAGCGAGCGCCCCCTGCTCGGCTTCTCCGGCGGCAGCGGCATCACCCCGGTCCTGTCGCTGGCCAAGAGCGCGCTGGCCACGACCGATCGTCGGGTGCGTCTGCTGTGTGTCGACCGCGACCGGGCGTCGGCGATCTTCGATGCCACCCTCGAGGAACTGGTCGCGCGCTACCCCACCCGGCTCGAGGTGCTCCGGCATCTGGATGCCGACAGCGGGTTGCTCGATCCGGCCGCCGTGCGCGCCTTCGTCGGCGCCGACGCCGCGGCCGACAGCTACATCTGTGGGCCGGAGGCGTTCATGGCGATGGTGGAGGAAGCGCTGCCGGGTCCGGGCGCGATCTTCAGTGAGCGCTTCGGCGCGGCCGAACCGGTTGTCGCGGTAGCCGAACCGGAACCCACCGCCACGCCGGAGCCCGCCGCCACCGCGGGCACGGTCACCGTCATCCTCGGCCGCAAGAAGGTGACCGTGCCGCGCAACGCGGGCGAGACGCTGCTGGAGAGCGCGCGACGCGGCGGCCTCACCCCGCCGTTCTCCTGCGAATCGGGCAACTGCGCGACCTGCATGGCCGTGCTCACCCAGGGTTCGGCGACAATGCGCGTCAACGACGCGCTCACCGACGACGAGGTCGCCGAGGGCTACGTGCTCACCTGCCAGGCGATTCCCGACACGCCCGAGACCACCGTTCGCTACGAGTGAGCGCCCGGCGCACGCCGACGGACCCCGGGACC
>NZ_JBHWZY010000135.1:0-11049 GCF_042727815.1 Nocardia sp. NPDC060220 | reverse complement strand
GTCGTCGGACGTTGCGTGGTGGTCGGCGGTTCCTCGGTGGTCACCGGCGGCGGCGGGACCGGCCGGGTGGTGGTCACCGGCGGCGGCAGCGGTTTGGTGGTCTGCACGGTGGTGGTCGTGGTCCCCGAATCCCGGTTCGGTTCACCGCCGAACAGCAGCCACAGCACACCACCGCCGAGCAGCAGCGCGCCGACACCGAGCGCGATCAGCCACTTCTGGTTGTTCTTGGCGTTGCTCGCGGGCACCGGCGCGGGCGCGGAAGCCTGGGTGGCCGGACCGCCGTAACCGCCGGTGGGCGGACCGACCGGGCCGCCGGGCTGATGGCCGAAGCGCATGGTCGCGCCGTCGTAGTCCGCCGCGGCCGCGGCTGCCGCGGCGGCGGGGAGCACCACGGTCGGGCCGGGCGGAAGTACCCGGGTGGCCCCGGTCATCGACGGACCGGTGGCGCCACCGGGGAGCGGCGGCATGTGCCCGGCACGCACCGCGGCCACGGCATCAGCGAACTCGCCGCCGCTGCGGTAGCGCTGCAGCGGGTCCTTGGCCATGGTGATGGCGATCAGTTCGTGCACGTTCGCGGGCAGGTCGTCGGGCATCGGCGGCGGTGCGTCGCGCACGTGCTTCATCGCGACGGTGATCGCGCCCTCACCGGTGAACGGGCGGACGCCGGCCAGTGCTTCGTAGCCGACGATGCCGAGGGAGTAGACGTCCGACGCCGCGGTGGCGTCCTCGCCGACGGCCTGTTCGGGCGCGATGTACTGGGCGGTGCCCATCACCATGCCGGTCTTGGTCACCGGTGAGGCGTCGACCGCCTTGGCGATGCCGAAGTCGGTGATCTTCACCTGTCCGGTCGGCGTCACCAGGATGTTGCCCGGCTTCACGTCACGGTGCACCACCCCGGCCGCGTGGGCGACCTCGAGCGCGCGCCCGGTCTGCTCGAGCATGTCGAGACCCTGGACGACCGAGAGCCTGCCCATCCGGTTGAGCACCGCGTTGAGCGGTTCGCCCTGCACGAGCTCCATCACCAGGTAGGCGGTCTCGCCGCCCGACGGGTCGGTGGTCTCGCCGTAGTCGTAGATGCCCGCGATCCCGGGCGCGTTGAGCTGCGCGGTGGTCCGCGCCTCGACGCGGAACCGCGCACGGAAGGTCGGGTCGGCGGAGAACTCGGTCTTGAGAACCTTGACCGCCACCCGGCGATCGAGCCGGGTGTCCATCGCTTCCCACACCTGACCCATACCGCCAGTGGCGATGAGCCGCTGCAGGCGGTAGCGGTCGGCGATCATGGCGCCGTTGTTCAGCATCGGGGCCCCCGTGTTGTCACTCGCACACTCATTTCGTTCAGCCCCCTGCCAGGCCCGCGTCCAGTACCGACCTGGCGATCGGCGCGGCTACCGAACCTCCGGTGGCCGCCAGCGCCCGATCGCCGCCGTTCTCGACGATCACCGCGATGGCGATCTTCGGGTTCTGCGCGGGCGCGAAGGCCATATACCAGGCGTGTGGCGGGGTGTTACGGGGATTACTGCCGTGTTCGGCGGTTCCGGTCTTGGACGCGATCTGGTACGGCGACCGTCCACCGCCCGCGGTATTGGCTTCCGAGGCGACCATCAGATCCGTCAGGGTCGACGCTACCTGGGGGCTCACCGCCTGCCCGACGCTGACCGGCTTGGTCTTGCTGAGCTCCGACAGATCGGGCGCTTGGGTCTGATCGACCAGATACGGCTGCATTCTGGTGCCGCCGTTGGCGATGGTCGCGGCGATCACCGCGACATTGAGCGGCGTCACCGACACATCGCGCTGGCCGATGCTCGACTGGCCGAGCGCGGCGTTGTCCGGGATCGGGCCGACGGTCGATTCGGCGACCGGGATCGGCACACCGGGCGGATCCTCGACTCCGATGCCGAACGCGGCGGCCTCGTCCTTGAGCTTCGCCGCGCCGACCTTCACGCCGAGTTCGACGAACGCGGTGTTGCACGAACGCCGGAACGCGTCGTACAGGCTGGCCGTCGGCTGGTCGCCGCAGGTGCTGCCGTTGTAGTTCTCCAGCGTGGTGCTGGTTCCGGGCAGGGTGATGTTGGGCGCGGCGGTGAACTGGTCGTTCGGACCGGCGACGCCGTTGGACAGTGCGGCCGCGGTGACGACGGTCTTGAACGTCGACCCCGGCGGATAGGTCTGCGAGACGGCGCGATTGAGCATCGGCTGACTCGGATCGGTGCTCAGTCGTTCCCAGGCGGCGCGACCCGCCGCGCCGTCGTGGCCCGACAGCTCGTTGGGGTCGTAGCTGGGCGTGGAGACCATGGTCAAGATCTTGCCGGTGCTCGGCTCGATCGCCACGACGGCGCCGGTGTAGCCCTTCGACGTCATCTGTTCGTAGGCGACCTGCTGCATCATCGGATTCAGCGTGGTGAGCACGTTCGCACCGCGCGGATCGCGTCCGGAGAACATGTCGATGAGCCGGCGGCCGAACAGACTCGAGTCGTTGCCCGAGAGCAGCGGATCCGCGGCCAGCTCGAGCCCGGTCTTGCCGTACTGCATCGAGTAGAAACCGGTGACCGGCGCGTATGCCGACGGGTCGGAGGGGTATTCGCGCAGGTACTTGTACCGGTCGTCGGTCGCGACGGAGCCGGCGAGCACCGTGCCGCCCGCGGAGATCTGACCGCGCTGGCGTGAGTACTCGTCGAGCAGCACCCGCGAGTTGCGCGGATCGCTGCGCAGGTCATCGGCCTTGACCACCTGCAGGTAGGTCGCGTTCACGAGCAACGCCACCACCATCACCATCACGGCGACGGCGACGCGACGCAGAGGTGTGTTCATTCGCTCACCCTGCTTTCCGGCCTGCGGACCAGTTCGGTGGCCGCGTCCGCGATCGGGGCGGGCGCGCGCTTACGGGCCGGTGCCGGTGCGCGGGCCGCATCGGAGATCTTGATCAACAGCCCGAGCAGCGCGTAGTTCGCCAGCAGCGACGAACCACCATAGGAGATGAACGGCGTGGTCAGACCGGTGAGTGGAATCAGTTTGGTGACACCGCCGACGACCACGAAGATCTGGATCGCGATGGTGAACGACAGGCCCGCCGCGAGCAACTTGCCGAAGCTGTCCCGCACGGCCAGCGCGGTGCGCAACCCGCGAACGATGAAGATCAGGAACAGCATCAGCACCGCGGTGAGCCCGATCAGGCCGAGTTCCTCGCCGATCGTGGTGACGATGAAATCGGTCTTGGCGAAGGGCACCTGCTGGGGCCGTCCGCTGCCGAGGCCGGTGCCTGCGAGTCCGCCGGTGGCGAAGCCGAACATCGACTGCGAGATCTGGTACCCGGTGTTGTGGTAGTCGTCGAACGGGTGCAGCCAGGTGTCCACGCGCACGCGCACGTGCCCGAACAGCTCGTAGGCGAACACGAATCCGAGCGCGAGCAGGCCGCCGCCGATGATCAGCCAGCCCACCCGTTCGGTGGCGATGTAGATCATCACCAGCACCGTGCCGAAGATGAGCAGCGAAGTGCCGAGGTCTTTTTCGAGCACGAGCACGCCGATGCAGACGATCCACACGATCAGGATCGGGCCCATATCGCGCGGTCGCGGCCATTCCATGCCGAGGAAGTGCTTGCCCGCCGCGGTGAACAGGTCACGCTTGGCCACCAGCACGCCCGCGAAGAAGATGATCAGCAGGATCTTCGCGAATTCGCCCGGCTGCATGCTGAATCCGGGCAGCCGGATCCAGATCTTGGCGCCGTTGACTTCGGAGAACCGGCTCGGCAACAGTGCCGGAATCGCCAGCGCGACCAGCCCTACCAGGCCTAGTGTGTAGGTGTAGCGCGCCAGCGTGCGGTAGTCCCGCAAGACGATGAGCAGGCTGATGAACACCACGATGCCGAGGCCGGTCCACATGATCTGCTGGTTGGCGTCGGGGGAGGGGACCGATGTCGCGTCGTACGCCGCCTTCTGCGCTTCGGCGAGATCGAGCCGGTGGATCAGCACCAGTCCCAATCCGTTGAGCAGCGCCACAATCGGTAGTAGGAGCGGGTCCGCGAACGGCGCGAACCGGCGCACCGCGAGATGCGCGATCCCGAACAGCGCGAGGAAAGCCACCCCGTACTTGGCGATGTCGGTGGTGATCGACTGTTCCTGGCTCGCCTCGACGATGAACAACGACACCGTGGTGATGCCCGCCGCGCCCGCCAGCAGCAGCAACTCCTGGTTGCGTCGCGTCGACGGCGGCGGCGCCGGCGCGAATCCACCAGGGGGACTGGGGAACGCCCCAGCCGACGGCGGTGGCGGTGCGGACATCAGTCCGTCACCCGGCAGTTCTCCCCTGAGATCTGCGGGGTTGTCGGGGGGACGGTGGTGGTGGTCGGGGCAGGCGCGGTCGTGGTCGGTGTCGCGGGCTGGTCGGGGCCGGGAGTCGGTGCGCCGCCGGGGATCACCGGGGTCTGCTCGGGCGGCAGCACGCCGGGCTGCGGTACCGATTCCTTCTTCGGGCACGGCGGCAGGAGCTCGTTCTGCGCCAGCACCTTCATGCTGCCGCGCGCCTTGTCCAGCGAATCCGGCGGCAGGCCCTTCTGCACCTGGTCGCGCCCGGTCTGCTTCAGGTCACTGACCAGCAGCGGCTTGCACCCACTCGGCGCGGACTTGCCGACCTCGACGAGCGTGAGCTCGCTCTTGCTGTTCACACAGCCCGTCAGCTCCACATCGTGGATCGAGTAGCCGAGGATCGAACCGGGCAGGCCGCGCATCACGACCACCTTGTCGTTGTCGGCGCCCACGTAGTAGTTGCTGCGAATCATCTTGTAGCCCACCACGAGTCCGACGGCGACCGCGGCGATCAACGCCAGCGACAGCAGCAGCCAGCGCAGCTTGTGCGACTTCGTCTCCGGCGGCGGTGGTGCGGCGGCTGCCCGGCGCGGTTGCGCCCGCGGCGGACGCATCGCGGCGGCACGCCCTGCCGCGGTGTTCGGCGGCGGGGAGTCTTCCTCCTCCTCGGTGGAGGCGGCGCCCGCGAGAATCGGGTGGCTCTGGCCGTAGTCGAGGTCGATCACATCGGCGACGACAACGGTCACATTGTCGGGCCCACCACTGCGCAGCGCCAATTCGATGAGCCGGTCGGCGCACTCGTCGGTGTTGCCCTCGCGCATGGTGTTGCCGATGGTCTCGTCACTCACCACGTCCGAAAGTCCGTCGGAGCACAGCAGATAACGATCACCGGCGCGCGCTTCGCGCATGATCAGCGTCGGCTCGATCTCGTTGCCGGTGAGGGCACGCATGATCAGCGAACGCTGGGGATGAGTGTGCGCCTGTTCGGCGGTGATCCGGCCCTCGTCGACGAGCGACTGCACGAACGTGTCGTCGCGGGTGATCTGGGCGAGTTCGCTGTCGCGCAGCAGGTAGGCACGCGAGTCGCCGATGTGGACCAGGCCGAGTTTGCGGCCCGCGAACAGGATGGCGGTGAGCGTGGTGCCCATGCCGTCGAGTTCGGGTTCGGCCTCGACGTGGTCGGCGATGGCGGCGTTGCCGGAATGCGTGGCGTGGTCGAGCTTGCCGAGGATGTCGTCGCCGGGCTCGTCGTCGTCGAGATGCGCCAGCGCGGCGATCATCAACTGGGAGGCCACTTCTCCGGCGGCGTGCCCACCCATGCCGTCGGCCAGCGCTAGCAGGCGTGCGCCCGCGTAGACCGAATCTTCGTTGTTGCCCCGGACGAGTCCGCGGTCGCTTCGCGCGGTGTAGCGCAGAACAAGTGTCACGATCGCAGCTCGATCACTGTTTTGCCGACTCGCACAGGAGTGCCGAGCGGAACACGGACGGCGGTGGTGACTTTCGCGCGGTCTAGATATGTGCCGTTGGTGGAACCGAGGTCTTCCACGTACCAGTCGTCACCACGCTGAGACAGTCGCGCGTGCCTGGTCGAGGCGTAGTCGTCGGTGAGTACCAGCGTGGAATCGTCGGCGCGTCCGATGAGGACCGGTTGCGTGCCGAGGGTGATTCGAGTGCCGGCGAGTGAACCATGAGTCACCACTAGATACTTGGCGCCCTTCTGGCTTCGGCTGAAGGAGGGCAGACCGATGGATCCGCGATTTCCGCGGGTTGCCCTCGGCTGTATCCGTATGCCGGATGCCGCGTAGATATCGCTGCGCAAGGTCCGCAGAACGGCCCAGACGAACAACCAGAGCAGCAGCAGGAACCCCGCGCGGGTCAATTGCAGGATCAATCCCTGCACGGCGTTCCACCTCCTGTTCGCCCGGGTACGTCGGTACGGCAGGTGCGGGGCGAACCACCCCCACCAGCGTGCTGGCTTGCGGGCCCCGAGGTCGGGACCGTGCGTGTAATGGCAGCATCATAGAGCCGACAGCGTCGACTCGTGACGTGCACCGCGCAGCTTACGGGATCAGACGATCCGGATCAGGATCTCGGAATGTCCGGCCCGGATGACGTCGCCATCGGCGAGCTGCCAATCCTGCACGGGGGAACCGTTGACGAGCGTTCCGTTGGTGGAACCCAGGTCGGAGAGCATGGCCGTCTGGCCGTCCCAGCGCACCTCGATATGGCGACGCGACACCCCCGTGTCGGGTAGCCGGAAGTGGGCGTCCTGGCCGCGGCCGATGATGTTGGAACCCTCGCGCAGCGCGTAGGTGCGGCCGCTGCCGTCGTCGAGCTGGAGCGTGGCCGAGTAGCTCGACTGGGCGGCGCCGTAGCCCGCGCCCTGCTGCTGGCCGTAGCCCTGCTGGCCGTAACCGGCGGCGGGCTGGGCGTAGCCGCCCTGCTCCTCCTGGCCGTAGGCGGGTTCGGCGTAACCGGGCTGCGCGCCGTATCCCTGCTGGCCGTATCCCTGCTGCTGGGGTTCGGCGTAACCCTGCTGGCCGTAGCCGCCCTGCTGGTCGTAGCCCGGGTCGGCGTAACCCTGCTGGCCGTAGCCACCCTGCTGGCCGTATCCCTGCTGCTGGGGTTCGGCGTAGCCCTGCTGGCCGTAGCCGCCCTGCTGGTCGTAGCCCGGGTCGGCGTAACCGGCCTGGCCGCCCTGCTGGCCGTAGCCGCCCTGCTGGCTGTAGGCCTGCTGGCCGTAGCCGCCCTGCTGGTCGTAGCCGGGCTCGCCGTACGCGGGCGCGGCGCCGTAGCCACCCTGCTGGCCGTAGCCCTGCTGGGCGGGCGCGGCGGGGTCGTAGCCGTTCTGGTATTCGCCGCCCTGCTGGCCGTATGCGTCGCCGTATCCGGGCTGCGCCTCGGGCGCGCCGTAGCCGCCACCGCGGCCGTAATCGTCGGCCGGGTAGGAAGCCCCTGGTGCGCCGGCGGGCGGCGGTGCGTACCCGCGGTTGCGTGGATCGGACTCCGCGGGCTCTCGGCCGGGCTCGTAGCCTGAGTTATGCGTCATGGGGCCAGCTCCTGGTTGCGGGTGTGCGGGTCGTTGTGGCGGTCCGGGGCGAGGTGGGGCCGTCCCACGACCGGCGTCGGGGTCGACGCGGCCGCTCGCTCTGAACATTCCGGTGTGCAGCGTAGGTGATGCCTCGAACGCCACGTGTACTTCGCCGTAGGTCTGCCAGCCCTGCTCGCGGATGTAATCCTGCAGATGTTTGGCGAACGCTTTGGTTGTCAGGTCGTGATCGGCGTCGAGCTTGCCGTGATCGGTCTCGTTGATCGTGATCACGTAACTGTTCGGCGCGAGACGGTGCCCGCCTTCCAGATCCTGGATCTGATCTGCGGCTTCCTGCTGCAGCGCGGCCTCCACTTCCTGGGGAACCACACTGCCGCCGAACACCCTCGCGAACACGTCACCGACAGCGCCCTGTAAGCGACGTTCGAATCTCGACACGATGCCCATCACAGCCCTCCCTTCGGTGCGCGTGTCCGCCCTCCTCGACACGCTGGTTACGGCGTGTCCGGACCCGACCACGTTCCTTGCATGATATCCACGATCCTCTACCTGGGTAACTCCCGGCGGCGTGACCCAGTTCCCGCGCCCTTTCAATCGGCATCGCCGCAGGTCAGGGAATCGATTTTATTTTCGGCCGCGGGGCATGTTAGATTTTTCCAGTCGCTCGGGCGAGTGGCGGAATGGCAGACGCGCTGGCTTCAGGTGCCAGTGTCCGTAAGGACGTGGGGGTTCAAGTCCCCCTTCGCCCACAAGACTAAAGGCTCGATCCATCTGGATCGGGCCTTCGGTCGTTTCCGGGGTCAGTGACGGGCGATGCGAAACAGGGCCGCCCGCAGATCCGGCCGGGGCGACTGTGCGTCCAGCTCCAGTAGGGCGGTTTCGGCTATCGCGGCTACCAACAGGACGGCGACGGGCGCGGCGTCGGACCAGCCCATCGCCGTGAGGTTCGTGGCGAGCAGGCCGGCGGCGGCGGAATTGCGGGCGCTCACCTCGGTGGCCAGACCCGCGTCGGTTCTGGCCTGTACTAATAGGCCCTTCGTCGCGGGGGCGGCCAGACAGCCGTCGAGGTAGGCGGCGATCCCGGCCGCGAGGCGTGCTTCGCCGGGTGGAAGGTCGGCGGTCGCCGCGCTGACCTGGTCGTCGAGATCGTCGTGGAAGGCGCGGTGCAGGGCGAGTATGTAGGACTCGCGGCTCGGCCAGTGCTGGTAGAAGCTGCCCTTGGCCATCTTGGCCTCGGCCGCGATCGCGTTGACCGAGAGCTTGCTCAGATTCTCGGTGGCCAGTAGCTGCCTGCCCGCGTTCAGGAGGGCACGGCGCCCGGGTTCGGCGGATCTCATTGCGGCATTCCAGCACGGGCGGTGAGGAACTCGCCCACGGCGTCGAGGAACAACCGGGGCGCCTGAGCGAACGGTTCGTGCCGAGTGGGCAGTACGGCGACCGGCGCGCCGGGCAGGGCGCGGGTGATGCCGCGCCGGTTCATCAGCCAGGGATTGGTCGGGTCGTCGCGGCCCCAGACGACCTGGACGGGTAGCCCGGGCAGCAGTGGTGCCGCGGCGGGCAGGTCGACGCGCGGGTCGTCCAGGCTCCGCCAGAGGCTGCGATATACGGCGAGCCGGATCGGATCGCCGGATACCTCGCGTGCCCGCTCGAAGAGGGGGCGAACACCCTCGTTGCGCAGCGAGCCCAGGTAGAGCCGCGCGTGCGGGACGACGAACCGACGGGCTACCGAGGGGCGCGCGATCAGCCCGAACATGGCTCTGGTCAACGGATTCAGCGGTGCGAACCCGGCCGACTGCACCAGGACCAGCCCGCGCACCAGGTCCGGTGCGCGCTCGGCCAACCGCACTGCGGCGTATCCGCCGACGCTGTTGCCGATCACGGTGAGTGAACCGAAACCGATCTGCGCCAGCGATGTCGACACCTGCACGGCGATGTCGCCGAGCGCGTCGACGGTGACGGCGTTCGGATCGGTGACCGTGGACGCGCCGTAGCCCGGCCAGTCGACCGCGGCTACGGCCCAAGTCTTGCCCAGTGCCGGCACGATCTGATCGAAGTCGCGATGGTCACCCGGATTCGCGTGCAGCAGAAGCAGTCCCGGTGCGTCGTCGGGCGAGCATCCGCTCAGGTGTACCGCGATCTCGCCGTACGGCGTGGTGACGGTGAACGGTGTCATGGACCGACGGTAGCCATGACCGACCGGTCGGTCAAGGCTTGGGTCAGGCCTTGCGGGCGATCAGCAGGTGGTGGGGAATGGGCGGATTCGGCAAGGTGCGCTGCTCCACCGTCAGTCCCGCGGAACTCAGCGCCGCCACCACATCGGCAACCGGGCGCAAGGTGAATCCATAAGGGGTGAAGGGCATTCTGGCCATGGCGTCGGGATCTCCGATACCGATCACAGCGACGCCGCCCCGGCGCAGGACTCGGGCGAGTTCGGTGCAGGCGGCCGGGAGATCGGCGAGGAAGTAGATGGTGTTGACGGTGATCGCCGCGTGCAGGCTCGCGTCGGGCAGTGGGAGCGCGGTGAGCGTGCCGTCGGCGAGGAGGAGGCGGCCTTCCGCGACCTCCACCGCGAAACGACCGCGGGCACGGGCGAGCATGTCGGGGGAGGGCTCGATGCCGTGCACCGTGCCCTCGGCACCGACGCGCGCCAGCAGCAACTCCAGTCCCACCCCGCCGCCGAAGCCGATATCGGCGACCGTCGCTCCGGTGGGCGGCGCCGCGGCATCGACCGCCGCCGCGATGGCCCGCTTGTTCCCGCGATTGAGGACGAACGCCACGCCCTTACCGAGCACACCGTGCGGATTTCCGAGCTGTCCGGCGATTGTCGTGAGCAGGCGATCTTTGACCCCGGTCATTTCGCCATCGTAGGCGGCGTTTTCGCGCCGCCGTCGGCCGTCGGCCGAGGGCGGCTTGCTCGGCGCGGTGGTACGCCTCTCTCGGCAACGGGGGGTCGGCTGGTCGTCGACGGCGGCATCCGAACCCGGCGGCGCATCGGGGCCGACGCGACAACCCCCCTCGACGGACTCGACTCTGCCGTTGTCGACCCCTCGACCGGCGCCGTACGCCCCTCGACTCCGCTGACGGGCACGGTCGCCGGGGACCCGCTACAGCGAGTCGCGCTCATCACCCGGGGCGGCGGCTCCGGCGGGCAACGTCACCGAGGTCGTTCGAATCGGCTGAGCCCCTGTCGCGCGTTGAACCCGACCTCGCGTCTGTTTCGGCGGCCCGATGACCACCGTGGCCTGCCGGTATCGCTGCTGCCCCTGCCGAGGCGCACATGCCCGCTCGCGCCGTCGGATACTCCCGATTCTCGCAGGTGAGGCGAAGGTCACACTGCCTGTGCAACCTTGTATTCCGGATGTTCTTCTGCCGATTTCTGTCCGTTCGGCGGACCGTTCGCAACCAGTCGTTCGTCCAGTTTGAGGCGATGAATTCGGTGTTTCACTGTGATTGCTGGGCGTGCATCTCGTTTGCAACGTAGTTAACAAACCTGAGGTTTCTTTTAACGTTTCAAGTAGGCGGCAACCGTAATTCCGTTGCCGAAACCCCAGGTGACAGCTATGTCTTGGCCTCAGTGTGATCCGAAGCAACCTTGCCCGACATTCGCGAGCGGGACCCGTCGAGGGTGCGTGATTCGTTATCGAAGGTTTGCTCGGGGTGAATTCTCGGTGCCGCCGACTGCCCGGTGAGGGTCGCGCC
>NZ_JBHWZY010000134.1:0-11092 GCF_042727815.1 Nocardia sp. NPDC060220 | reverse complement strand
CCACACCGTCGCGCCCGCGTGGTCGCGCTCGGCGCGACTGACTGCCGACCGATGCCAGACCACGGCCGGGGCCGCGCGTTCGCTGCCGACATTCGCGGAATCGATCCCGGATTCCCGGCCGGTCACCATTCCCGCGGCGACCGTTTGATCGGTCACCGGATCGATCAGGATGAAGCTGCCCGTGCGCCGATTCTCCCGATACGGGTCCGACAGCAGCGGACGACGGCTGCGCAACCGGATGCGCGCGATGTCGTTGAGCGACAACGTGGTGATGTCCTCGACCCGGTGCAGCGTGTTCACATCGAGGCGGTAGTCGATGGCCGTGACCTCCGCGGACGAGGTCTGCGCCGCGGTGCGCACCAAGTACTGGGCACCCTCGCGCAACTGAGCACTCTCGGAGAACCAGCACACCATCGCGTCCAGGTCGGTGCCGATGTGTGGACGGTTACCCGGCCGGGCGAGCAGGTCCCCGCGCCCGACATCGATGTCGTCGTCCAGCGTCAGCGAGACCGCCATGCCGGTGAACGCCTCGTCGACCTTCGTGCCACCCGGGCCCCAGATCTCCTTGACGTGGGAGGACCGCCCGCCGGGCAGCACCACCACTTCGTCGCCGGGCTTGAAGATGCCGCCCGCGATGGTGCCCGCGTAACTGCGGTGGTCGAGTCCTTCCTGCGCCCGGATGACGTACTGGATCGGCAGCCGGGCATCGATGAGGTTGCGGTCCGAGGCGATGTGCACGTCCTCGAGGTGGCGCAGCAACGGCGGTCCCGGATACCAGTCCATGTGCTCCGAGCCGTCGACCACGTTGTCGCCGAGCAGCGCCGACACCGGCACGAAGCTCAGATCGCCCACCGTCAACTTGGCGGCGAACGCGGCGAACTCGGTGCGGATCTCCTCGAAACGCTCCTGCGACCAGTCGACCAGGTCCATCTTGTTCACGCACACCACCAGGTGCGGCACGCCGAGCAGCGTCGCGAGGAACGCGTGTCTGCGGGTCTGTTCGGAAACGCCGGTGCGGGCGTCGACCAGGATCAGCGCGAGGTCCGCGGTGGACGCGCCGGTCACCATGTTGCGGGTGTACTGCACGTGCCCGGGGGTATCGGCGATGACGAACTTGCGGCGTGGTGTCGTCACGTAGCGATAGGCGACGTCGATGGTGATGCCCTGCTCGCGTTCGGCGCGCAGGCCATCGGTGACCAGCGCGAGATCGGCCGCCGCGCCGCCGCGTTCGGTGCTGACTCGTTCGATGGCGGCGAGTTGATCGTCGAACAGGGACTTGGAGTCGTAGAGCAGCCGGCCGATGAGGGTGGACTTGCCGTCGTCGACGCTGCCCGCGGTCGCCAGTCGTAACAGGTTGCGGCGCATCAGAAATAGCCCTCTCGCTTGCGGTCTTCCATGCCGGTCTCGGAGATCCGGTCGTCGGCGCGGGTGGCGCCGCGTTCGGTGAGTCGGGTGGCTGCGGTCTCGGCGATCACCTTCGCCGCGGTGTCGGCGCCGCTCTCGACGCAACCGGTGCAGGTGGCGTCGCCGACCGTGCGGAATCGGACGGTCGCCTCGAACGTGCGCTCACCGGCCTTCGGTGTGATGAATCGGCCGGCCGACAACAGCATGCCGTCGCGTTCGATGACCTGACGCCGGTGCGCGTAGTACAGCGACGGCAGCTCGACGGCCTCGCGGTCGATGTACTCCCAGATGTCGAGCTCGGTCCAGTTCGACAGCGGGAACACCCGGATGTGCTCGCCGGGCTGATGGCGGCCGTTGTAGAGGTTCCACACCTCGGGTCGCTGTGCTCGCGGGTCCCATTCGCCGAAGCTGTTGCGGAAGCTGAACACTCGCTCCTTGGCGCGCGCCTTCTCCTCGTCACGGCGTGCGCCGCCGAATGCCGCGTCGAATCGGTGCTCACCGATCGCGCGCAGCAACGTGGTGGTCTGCAGCGGGTTGCGGGTGCCGCCGGGGCGTTCCACCGCGCGACCCGTGTCGATGTCGTCCTGGACCCGGGCGATCTCGAGGCGCGCGCCGGTGCGTTCGGCGGTGCGGTCGCGGAACTCGATCACCTCGTCGAAGTTGTGGCCGGTGTCCACGTGCAGCAGCGGAAACGGCAGCGGCGCGGGCCAGAACGCGCGTCGCGCCAGGTGCAGCAGCACCGCGGAATCCTTGCCGCCGGAAAAGAGCAGGGCCGGTCGCGCGAGTGTGGCCGCGACCTCCCGGAAGATGTGCACCGACTCGGCCTCCAAGGCCGCCAGATGCGATAACTCGTACCCCGCCTGCACTGTTCACCCACTTCGTTCGCGCGGTTCGCCGGGGAACTTTCCCCGACGGGTTGCGATGTCGAATATTCGACGCTATTGTTCGGTATTGTGACACCGACGATAAGCCGGGCCGAGCGCGCCGGTCAAGAGGTGACCCCGGATTCGATGGGTGATGCCGAGATTCCTGGCGCCGCGTCGCCGCCGACGCAGCGCGTGGTGAAGGTGCTCGAGCTGCTGTCACGACATGCCACCGACCGTTTGTCGCTGGCTCGGATAGTGCGCGAAGCGGGGCTCTCGCGCGCCACCGCGCACGCCGTACTCACCCAGCTCACCGCCGATGGCTGGACCGTGCGCGACGACGACGGCTGCTACGGCATCGGGCTGCGGCTGCTGACCGTCGCCCGGCGTGCCGAAGCGGCGTTTCCGCTGCGTCGCACCGCGGTGCCGCACCTGCGAGACCTGTCCGAGAAGGTGGGTGTACCGGTGTTCCTCGCCGAGCGCGCCGGGGACAGCATCGTGGTCACCGAGGTCGTCGGGCATCCCTCGGCCGGTTGGATCCGTCCGGGCAGGCGCCTGCCGCTCGCGCCCCCCGTCTGTCGCGAATTCATCGCCTGGGCGCCCGAACCCGTCCAGCAGGCCTGGCTGGCCACCGCCGACCCGACCCACCGCGACCGCCTCGCGCGCGTCCTCGCCGAGATCCGCACCCGCGGCTACTCGGTCGAACGGCTGGTCGACGATTCGACACCGATGCTGGAAGTGCTGGCGGGCCTGCGTGATTCACCGATCACGGCCGCACTGCGCGCCCAGCTCGGTTCCGTCATCACCGAACTGATCACCATCGACTACCTGCCCGACGAACTCGGCCCCGAGAACGCCGTCGTCACGCTGTCCGCCCCGATCCGCGACCGCACCGGTGCGGTCGTCGCCGCGGTCGTGAGCTGCCCCGACAGTCGGTTGTCCGCCCTTGCCTTGAGTGAGCTCGGCGCGGCGACGGTGAACGCCGCCGATCGAATCACCTCCGGCGGCCTCGGGGACTGACTCCGCGTTCGGCTTCCAGTGGCACCCGGGCTGCCCGCGAACGCACCATTTCGAGTTCTCGGCGACGATGGTTCGCCATTACTCTGAGAGGGGATCTGACCGAACGCGACCCGCTCGATGGTCGTGGAGGCAGATGGCGAGGAAGGACGGGCCGTGGCAAACGACAGTGATCGGTGGTGGGAGGCGCCCGGAATGTCAGGCCCCACCCCTGACCCCGCCGCACAACCCCCCGCCGACCCCACCATCCTGCGCTCGCCCGGCAACCCGGCCGAGCAGTCGACCCCCCGACCGCAAGACGGCCCGCAACCCACCGCCACCCCGCAGCCGGGAGCGAATCACCCTGGAAGCGGGCAGCATCCGATAGCGCCCCCCACCGTGTTCGGACAGCAATTCGCACCACCGGGGACGGGCGAACAGCCGTACGGGCAGCAACACGGGACCGGGCAGCAGTGGCAGCAGCCCGGAGTGGGACAGCCGGGGAGCGGTCAGCACCCGTTCGCGCCGCCGACAGTGGTCGGACAACCGTGGACCGGGCAGCAGGCCTACGGGCAGCAACCCGGGGCGGGCCACGATCCGTATGCGGCCCAGCCGGGAAGCGGTCAGCAGGCGTATGGACAGCAACCCGGGGCGGGTCACAACCCGTATGCAGCGCAGTCCGGTGGCGGACAGTCTTATGCGTCTCAGCCCGGAATCGGTCAGCAGCCGTACGGGTCCCAGTTCGGACCGGGTCAGTTCGCCCAGCAGCCGCCGTACGGCCAGCAGCCGTACGGCTATGCGCCACAGCAGTATTCGCCTACACCGCGGCGCAATGGCGGTTCGGGCGCGATCATCGCGGCGATCGCGGTGGTCGTCGTGCTGGTGATCGGGGTCGCCGTCGCCGTCGGGTTCGCTGCCAGCTCCTCGGACGAGTCCACCACCTCGGCGAGCACGTCCACCACCACGACGAAATCAGGACCACTGTCGGGCACCAGTACCGCACCGCTCGCGCCGGGCTCGAAGGGCGTGCTCATCGCCTCCTATCGCGTCGCCTACGACGTGCCGTCGGCGTGGACCCTCCACTCCGAGAGCGACACCATGTCGTTCTCCAATGCGACGGGCGCGATCGACGGTCGCGGTCAGGCGACCGAGGGAGCCGACTATTGCCCCGGCTCGGTGTATCGCGCCATGGCCGCGGTGACCTCGACCACCGAGACCGATGTGGCGGCCGCGGCGAAGAGTGTCGCGAAAATAGCCGCGGCAGGGGGATATTCGGACCCGACCGGCGGAAAGATCAGCGCGCCGACGTCGTTGAAGACCCAGAGCGGAATCAGCGGCCAATTCGTCGAGACCTCGGGCCCGTGGACCCCGCAGATCCCGGGCTGCACCGCGAATGCCTACTCCGTCTACACCTTCGGCTTTCGCAACGCCGCGAATACAACCCTCGTCCTGACCATCCTCGTCGACCGCGGCACCACCGGCGAACTCACCGCCGAACAGGCCAAGAAGATGATCGACAGCCTGCGCCTGGTCTAGCAGCGTCGGCACCACCCCGGTCGCTGTTCGTAGACTCGACTCATGACGGCAGCCGCATCGAATTCGACCGATCTCCCGGCGAGTCTGGTGGAGATGACCGCTGAGCACGTGCGCGCGCAGGTTCTCAGCGGCGCGTTGGCGCCGGGGGAGCGGGTAGGCGAGGAAGCCCTGTGCGCGCGGCTCGGGATCAGTCGGGCGCCGGTGCGGGAGGCGCTGCGGCGCCTGGCGGAGCAGGGCCTCGTCGAGCATCTGCCGCGGCGTGGGTATCGGGTCGTGGTGTGGTCGGCGCGCGACATCGTCGAGTTGTTCGAGGTGCGGCGAGCGCTGGAACAGCACGCGGTGACCGTCGCCCTGCCGAGTACGGACCTGCGGCTGGGGCGGGTGCGCGCGTCGCTCGCGGAACTGACCGCGGCGGACCGGCGCAAAGACTGGGTCGCCCGCGACGACGCCCACCGCCGCTTCCACGCCGAAATCGTCGCGCTGGCGGGCAATCGGCAACTGGACCTCGTGTACGAGCAGATCCTGGTGAAACTACAGCTCGCGATGGCACGCAATCTCCGTGAGGAAACCGAGGTGGGCGCCCGGCGCGAAGGTGTGCGCCGACATGAGGAACTGCTCGCCGCGCTGGAGACCAACGACCCACTGCGGGCGGAGACCGCGCTCCGCAGGCACGGCGAGCAAACATACCTGAAACTCGGTATCTGCTAACACATCCGATACAGACCGAGCCTCCCTTCGTCACACTTTCTGTCGACAATCGACAACATGACAGGCTCTACGGTCACGGAAATCCTCGCCCAGCACCAGGGCGGCAACGGCTCCCCGACCAGAACCGCGGCGCGAGTGGCCGACGCGATCGCCGCGCGCGGCGACGACGGCACCTGGATCACCCCGGTACCCCGTGACGAATTGCTCGCTGCCGCAGCGGCTGTCGAACGCATGCCCGGCGCACGCACGCTGCCGCTGTACGGCGTTCCCTTCGGGGTGAAGGACAGTATCGACGTCGCCGGCTATCCGACAACGCTGGCCTGCCCCGACTACGCCTACCTCGCCACCCGCACCGCACCCGCCGTGCAGCGCCTGCTCGACGCGGGCGCGCTGTTCGTCGGCAAGACCAATCTCGACCAGTTCGCCACCGGCCTCAACGGCACCCGAACCCCGTACCCGGTGCCGCGCAGCGTCTTCGGCGGCGATCTGATCTCCGGTGGTTCCAGTTCTGGATCGGCGCTCGCGGTGGCACTCGGCCAGGTGCCGTTCTGTGTGGCCACCGATACCGCGGGCTCGGGCCGCGTGCCCGCCGCACTCAACGGCATCGTCGGCTGGAAGCCGTCGCGCGGCCTGATCAGCACCGTCGGGCTGGTGCCCGCGTGTAAGTCGCTGGACTGCCTCACCCTCATGGCGACCACTGTCGAGGACCTGGACCTGATCGCCGAGGTGATCATGGCGGTCGATCACGACGATCCGTGGACCCGCGCCAGGGGAGGGCGATTCCCCGGTGGCCCGATCCGGCTCGGTCTACCGGCGCCGCAGGAGCTCGAGTTCTTCGGCGACGACGCCATGCGCGCGGCACACCTCGGTGCGCGAGACAGGTTGCCGGGTATGGGGTTCAGCTGTGTCGACACGACACTCGCACCGTTCCTCGCCGCGGGCGCGCTGCTCTACCAGGGTCCGTGGGTCGCGGAACGTCTGGTCGAATTCGAGGAGTTCCTGACCGATCGGCCCGACTCGATCCTGCCCGTGATCCGGGAAATCCTCGACAGCGGACGCCGATTCAGCGCCGTGGACGTGTTCCGCGCACAGCAGCGGTTGCAGGAACTGCGCGCTGAGGTCGCCCGGATATGGGACGAGGTCGACGCGGTGGTGGTGCCGACCATCGGCACCACTTTCACTGTCCCCGAGGTGCTGGCCGACCCCATCGCGACCAACACCGTGCTCGGCCACTACACCCATTTCGGCAATCTCCTCGACCTGACCGCGATCGCGGTTCCGGCCGGCACCACCCGCGACGGCAGGCCGGTCTCGCTCATGGTGTTCGGCCCGGCACTCGCCGACGACCTCGTTCTCGCCGCCGCCGCACGGCTGCTGGACGAACCGCGCACCACCGCACTGCCCCACCACCTCGGCCCGGTATCCCTCCAGGAGCGACGATGACCGAAATCCCCGCCACCCCGAGCCCGTTCACCTTCGATCCCACCACGACCGCGCTCGTCATCATCGACATGCAGCGAGACTTCCTGCTCCCCGGTGGCTTCGGCGAAAGCCTCGGCAACGACGTGACGCTGTTGCGCACCGTCATCGAACCCCTCTCCGGTGTGCTCGCCTCGGCCAGGGCCGCGGGTATCACGGTGATCCACACCCGCGAGGGCCACCTGCCGGACCTGTCCGATTGCCCACCGTCGAAACTTCGGCGCGGCAACCCCTCGCAGCGCATCGGTGATCCGGGGCGATTCGGGCGCATCCTGATCCGCGGTGAGTACGGCCACGACATCATCGACGAACTGGCGCCGCTCGACGGCGAGACCGTCATCGACAAGCCGGGCAAGGGCGCGTTCTACGCGACCGAACTGGCCCATGTGCTGCAACAGCATTCGATCACCACCCTGCTCGTCGCCGGCGTCACCACCGAGGTCTGCGTCCACACCACCGTCCGCGAGGCCAATGACCGCGGCTACGAATGCCTCGTGGTCGCGGACTGCGTCGGCTCCTATTTTCCGGAATTCCAGCGCGTCGGACTGGCGATGATCGCGGCTCAGGGCGCGATCTTCGGCTGGGTTGCCGGCTCCGCGGATGTCATCGCCGCACTCGGCACCACCGCCCCCGTCACGGCCTAGCGAACAGGATCCACCATGTCCGTCGACACCTCGAAAACAACAGTCACACCGGAACAACCTGCGCCACCGGCACTTCCGTGGTGGACCAGGGGAGACACGAACGCCTTCTTCGGGCTGGCGTTCAACATTTTGGTCAACGTCCTCACCCTGACCACACTCACCATCGCGGTGGTGAAGATTCCCAGCACCGATGTCCTCGGGACGGTGCTGCCCGCCCTCGGCGTCGCGCTCGTGCTGGGCAATCTGTACTACATGGTGCTGGCGCGGCGCCTGGCCCGCCGCGAAGGACGCGCCGACGTCACCGCACTGCCCTACGGGCCGAGCGTTCCGCACATGTTCATCGTCGTGTTCGTGGTGATGCTGCCGATCTACCTGGCCACCGGAGATCCCTTGCAGGCGTGGGCGGCCGGTCTGGCCTGGGCGTTCATGATCGGCGTGATCGTGATGATCGGCGCCTTCGTCGGCCCCTACATCCGCAAGGTCACTCCGCGTGCCGCGATGCTCGGCACCCTGGCCGGCATCTCGATCACCTTCATCGCCATGCGCCCCGCCGCGCAGATGTGGGAGGTGGCCTGGATCGGACTGCCGGTGCTGGCCATCATCCTGATCGGCTTCTTCACCGACATCAAGCTGCCGGGCAATATCCCGGTCGGGCTGGTCGCGCTGCTGGCCGGCACGGCGATCGGCTGGATCGGCGGGTACATGTCGGCACCCGATGTCGCCCAGGCCGCGCACGACATCGCCCTCGGGCTGCCCGACCTGCGCCTGGACCTGCTCTTCGACGGCCTCGGCAACCTCGCTCCGCTGCTGGCCACCGCCATCCCGCTGGGCATCTACAACTTCACCGAAGCCATGAGCAATGTGGAAAGCGCGGCGGCCGCGGGCGACAACTACAACCTGCGCAGCGTGCTGCTGGCCGACGGTTTCGGCGCGGTGATCGGCGCGGGTTTCGGCTCACCCTTCCCACCCGCCGTGTACATCGGTCACCCGGGATGGAAGGACGCGGGCGGGCGCACCGGCTACTCCCTCGCCAGCGGCCTGACCATCGGCATCATGTGCCTGCTGGGGCTTTTCGGCATCCTCGCAACCCTGCTGCCCATCCCGGCGATCGTCCCGATCCTGCTCTACATCGGCCTGCTGATCGGCGCGCAAGCATTCCAGGCGGTGCCGCGGATCCACGCGGTGGCGGTCGTGGCCGCGCTGCTGCCCAACCTGGCGGAGTGGGCTGTCACCCAGATCGACAACGCGCTGTCCGCGGCGGGGACTTCGGCGGCGAAGGTCGGCTCGGACGCGCTCGGTCAAGCGGGCGTGGTCTATGACGGGCTGAAAGTGTTCGGGTCCGGTGCGGTACTGGCCGGTCTCGTGCTCGGTGCGATTGTCACGTTCATCCTCGACAAACGTTTCCGTGCGGCAGGAGTGGCGGCGGTCATCGGCGCCGGATTGAGCTGGATCGGACTGATTCACGCACACGCGGTCGAATGGGCCGCCGCGCCCGGCGTGGCACTCGGTTACGTGTTCTTCGCGCTCGTCTGCCTGGCGTACTCGCTGTTGCCGGCGACAGAGCCCGCTGCTGAGGAGACCACGGGGTAAGGCCGGTCGGCGCGACTCACCAGAGTTCAGGAGTTCTTCGGCACTGTCGCGAGGAAATCGCGGAAGTCGATGGCCGGGTGGCCCGTCAGGTGCGGGACCGCGTCCGTGACCTGCGCGAGGTCGCCCTGGGCGATCGCGGTGTAGGTGCTGACCCAGCCGTCGACCTCCCATTGCGGCGCGTTGTACTTCGCGCGGGAGGCGTAAGCCTCGTCGACGGTCTGCTCGACGTAGCGGAACGGTCGGCCGAGGACTTCGGTCATGTCGGCGGTGGCGGTGGTCAGGCTGAAAGCTCGCGGGCCGGTGAGGTCGAAGGTCGTGCCGTTGTGCGCGTCCGAACCGAGCACCGCCACAGCGCAATCCGCCACATCGGCGCGGGTGACCGCAGCGACTTCGCCGTCTCCGGCCGGACCTTCGATCACCCCGTCCCCGTCGGCGAAATGCGGGATGATGTCCTGGTACTGGTTGTCGCGCAGGAAGGTGAACGCGAGGCCGGAGGCGCGGATGGCCTGTTCGGTGTACCAGTGATCACGGCCGAACGTGAACGTGGCATCGGGCGCGGCCCCGACGAACGACAGATACACGATCCGTTGCACGCCCACGTCTTTCGCGGCGTACACCACCGCCGTCTGCTGAGTCGCGCGGTCGGCGCTCTCGGTGGCCGAGACAAAGAAGAAGGTCTGCACGCCGTCGAGCGCGGCCGCCACGGTGGTCGGATCGCCGAAATCGATGGTGGCCGTGGTGGCGCCGTCGATCGGTGCGATGTGCTCGACGTGGCGGCCCAGCAGTCGCAGGCGAGCGCCCGAGGGGGCGAGCAGACGGGCAACGCGGCCGCCGATTTGTCCGCTGGCCCCTGAAATCGCAATCGTCTCCGGCATCGGTCCAGGCTAGGGGCCCCTCGCGGCACGGTGGGCCGACACGCCCATCGGGTGCGACGACGCGCGCGTCGATGCGCGAATCGCGCCGAGAGATGGTGGAATCGGCGCGTGCGCGTATCGAGTGCAATAGCCGCCTGTGTCGCCGTCGCGGCACTGATTCTGCCCGCAAACCCGGCCGCGGGCGCGGCCGGGGACACGGCCTGTGGGTCCACCCTGTCCCAAAACGACATCGACGAGATCGCGCGGTTGTCGGACACGTCGGCGATCTCCGGCGCCGACAGCCTGGGCCGGCTCGAGGACGCGGTGGCCCGCCATCACCGGATCACCGAGATCCTCGTCGAGCATCGCGACCTCCGCGGGCTGTTCGCTATCGGGCTCGACGGCGTCGAATACGCCGCGGTGATGCCGATGCAGCGCGACCCGGCCGCGTTCGCGAACCGCGAGTACGCGCACGCGATCAGCTCGGAACTGCTGCGCCGATTTCTCGACAATCTGCATGCCGAATTCACCGGCGGCATCGCGGAACCACAATGGGCACACTATTTCGCACTCGCCCGCGACTGCGGGGCGTCGCGCGCCCGCACCGCTATGGCCGGCTACAACGCACACCTCACCGTCGACCTGACCTACTCGGTGGCAGCCGTGGGCAGCAGGCCGGAGAACGCGCCGGACTACTTCAAGATCGTGGCCGGCATCGCCTCGGTCGGCGACGTGATCATCGACCGCACCAAGGCGGCCTACGGCGCCGACCTCGGCCCGCTGTGGCGGTTCTATTTCGTCGGTGAGGGATTGGACCAGCTGTTCGGCGCGGGCGTCGCCACCGAACAGATGCTCATCGCCGCGGACCTCGGCGCGAACACGGTGATCTTCACCAACGGCCTCGCCCTGCAAGACCCCGCTCTCGCGCCCGCCATCCGCACCGAGATCACGGCGTTGTGGCAGGCCGCCGATCTGGCTTTCGAAGCACTGGCCCGGATCAACGCACTCTGACCAAGTC
>NZ_JBHWZY010000133.1:977-11100 GCF_042727815.1 Nocardia sp. NPDC060220 | reverse complement strand
GGACACGCTGCGCGACATCATGATTCGCCTGCGCGAACCCTCGATTTCCGAAACCACACTCACGAAATTCCCCCTCGGGCGGTGTTGACCAACCGCCGATACTATCCAGCAGCGGCGCCGCTCACGACAGTTCCGTTGGTAGCGAAATCTCCTTCGCCGGAATCCTTTCGACCCGAACCGACGCCCAACGCGCGTTCGAAACCGGCGGGAACGATGATGTCGTCGCTGGTCAGGTCGGTGATCGAGGTCTTGCGCAGACCCAGCAGCGCCGAATCGATACCGCCACGCAGGATGTCGAGTACGTTCTCGACACCGGCCTGGCCGTTGGCCGCCAGACCCCACAGGGAGGCGCGCCCGATCAGCACCGCGCGCGCACCGAGCGCCACGGCCTTGACGACATCGCTGCCGCGCCGGATACCGCCGTCGAGGAGCACCTCGATCTGGTCGCCGACCGCGTCGGCGAGCACCGGCAGGGCGCGGATGGCGGCGGGGGTGCCGTCGAGGTTGTTGCCGCCGTGGTTGGACACCGAGATGCCCGCGACGCCCGCGTCGACGGCGCGCAGGGCGTCGTCGACCCGCATCACGCCCTTGAGCAGCACCGGGCCGTCCCACTGCGCGCAGATCCAGGCGACATCGTCCCAATCGGGTGCCGGGGTCTGCATCCATTCGCCGTAGGCGCCGAAGAACCCGGGGGCCGCGCCGCCGCCGACCGCCATATTGGGCGCGGTGAGGTCGGGGATGCTGCCCGAGCGCAGGTAGGTCGCGAGCCAGCGGGGGCGCGCGAGGGTCTGCGGCGCGAATTTCATCATCGTGCGCAGGTTCAGCGACTCCGGGATCACCGGGCTGCCCCAGTCTCGACCGTGCGAGAACGACCAGTCCAGGGTGAGGATCAGGCCCACGGCACCGGCCTTCTTCGCCCTGGCCATCCGCTCGAGGATCTGATCCTTGTTGCCACACCAGTACAGCTGGAACAGGGTCGCCGGGTTGGCGGCGACAACGTCCTCGACGGGCTTGCTCGCGAAGGAACTGAGCCCCATGGCGATTCCGCGGGCCGCCGCGGCGCGGGCGACGGCGACCTCACCGTCGGGGTGCACCGCCTGCACGCCGGTCGGCGAGATCAGCACCGGCATCGACACCTGCTGACCGAGCACTGTGGTCGATTGGTCACGGTCGCCGATCGGGCCCGCGCAGTGCGGGGCGAAACCGAGTTCGGTGAACGCGGTCTGATTGTCTTCGATGGTCTGTCCGCGTTCCGATCCGGCGATCAGCGCGCCGTACACCGACTTCGGCAGGCGCTTGCGGGCGCGCCGCTGCGCCTCGGCAACGGTCTCGAACCAGGGATTCATCGGGGTCCTTCCTCATGATCCTGCGGCCACCATCGGCGCAGGTCTTCCAGCAGTGCGGTAGTGGCGATCGTCAGCAGGCCGGCGCCTTCTTCGGCGCTCGATCCGGTGGGGTCGCCGAGGATTCCGTTGGGGCTGGCTGCCCGCACCCCGCCTGCGCGCAGCAGCGGCAGCAGTTCGGCCAGCGGGCGGCGGTCCCCCGGTTCGGCCAGTTCGGTGCGCACCCGGTCGGGGCGCAGCGCGAGCTGGATCGAGGTCTCGGTGCGCCCGGCGTGCGGGTCGCCGCCGTAGCCGGGCGAGAACAGCCGCACGTCACGCGACTCCGACCGCAGCAGCGCGACGGCTCGGCGCAGCGCTTCCACGTTTCCGCCGTGCCCGTTGACCAGCACGATCCGCGAAAACGTGTCCGTGGCGGAGCGGCACAGTTCGACGACGAGCAGTTCCAGCGCCGCCTGTCCGATCGACAAGGTGCCCGCGAACCCCGCATGCTCGCCGCTGGCCCCGTAGGCCACGGCAGGCGCGATCAGCAGATCGGTTCGCTCGGCCGCGGCCCGCCTGCTCACCGCCGACGCGATATCGCTGTCGGTCGACAGCGGCAGATGCGGGCCGTGCTGCTCGGTCGCGCCGAGTGGGATGACCAGGATCACTCCCTCGGCGGCGCGCACACCTGCCTCGGGCGATGTGAGGTGCGCCACGAACATAGCGCCCACATTAACGTCAGTCACTGACATAATCAAGAGCGCGTGCAGGTCGAAAGCTCGCCGAGTCCCTATCCTGTATCCATGTCCGCCCCGCCGCCGCGCGCACCGATGTCGATTCCGAAGCAGTCGGGGCACCGCGGGCGTCCGCCACGCACCACGCGCCGCGAGCTCGAGGTGATCGCGATGAAGCTGTTCGCCGAACACGGGTTCGACGACGTCACCGTCGAACGCATCGCCGCCGAGGCCGGGGTGAGCGAACGCACGTTCTTCCGCTACTTCCCCACCAAGGCCGAGGTGCTGTGGCACCAGTTCGACAACGAGGTCGACGACCTGCGCGCCGCGTTCGCCGCCGTCCCCGGCGACGAGCCGATGATGGCGGCGGTGCGCCGCATCGTGGTGGCGGCCAACAGATATCGCCCCGAGGACATCCCCGAACTGCGCACCAGAATGCGGCTCGTCTCCGGAGTTCCCGCCCTCTCGGCAGGCGCGGGGGCGCACTACGACGCGTGGGAACACGCTGTCGGCGAGTTCGCCGCGAGCCGTCTCGGCGCGGGCGCGGGCGACCTGATTCCGCTCGCCATCGGGCGCACCACCCTGGCCGCCGCGCGGGCGGCCTTCGATGCCTGGCTCGAGCGCGGCGACACCGATCTCACCGTCTATCTCGACCGGGCACTGCGCGCGCTGGAACGCGGGTTCGCCCCGGAATAGCCGGGCGCGCCACGTTTGGGCAGCACCACAGAGGGGGTATGAGTAGGCTCAGGCCCAACGCGCACTGTGCGCACCGAAAACATCCGTCGTCGAAAGGGGCAGGGGTTTCCATGTCCGAGGTGTCCACGAGTCTTTCGGCGGATTCGCTGCCGGCGCAACCGCTCGACAACCTGCTGCCACAGCTGGTCGAGCACCTGCGGCAGAACCGCACCGGGCTGCGGGAAGAGTGGGCACGGCGCATCACCGAAGCCGAACTGCTGACCGCGATGACCCCGGAGGAGATCTTCTCCGAGGCGACGTCGATGTACGACAACTACGTCGAGGTGCTCGTCACCGGTAGCGTCGAGGCACTGCAGGCCTACGCCCGCGACCTGTCCGAGCGCATCATTCCGCGAGGCGTCGAGACCGACGAGGTCATCGGCATCGTTCTGCTGCTGCGCGACGTCCTGGCACGCAGCCTCTTCGAGAAGTACCAGTCCAACTTCGAGCTGCTCAATCGCGTGCTCGACGCCTACGAACCGGCCGCCAACCGCATCGCCAACACCGTGGCCGTGTCGTTCGTGCAGGAGCGCGAGCGCGTCATCAGCCGCCAGCAAGAGGCCATCCGCGAGCTGTCCACCCCGGTTCTGCAGGTTCGCGAGCAGCTGCTCATCCTGCCGATCATCGGCGTGCTCGACTCCCAGCGCGCCCGCCAGCTCACCGAGCAGCTGCTGCGCGCCATCCGCGCCAATCGCGCCAAGGTGGTCGTCATCGACATCACCGGTGTGCCCGCGATCGACTCCGTGGTGGCCAACCACCTCGTGCAGACCGTCGACGCCTCGGGTCTGATGGGCGCGAGCGTGATCATCACCGGCCTGTCCTCGGAGATCGCGCTGACCCTGGTGACCATCGGCCTCGATCTGTCCAAGATGAACGCGGTCGGCGACCTCCAGGGCGGTATCGAAGAGGCCGAGCGTCTCCTCGGATACGAGGTCTCCCGAGTGACCGAGCGCTTGAGCGAGCGGGACGGGCGCTGACCAAGCCACCATGCCGGTACCTATTCTCAAGCAGGGCACGTACCTGATCGCCTCGGTACAGTCGGCCCTGACCGACGCCGACACCGAGCGGCTACAGGACGACCTGATGAAGCAGGTCAGTCGCTATCGCGCGACCGGCATCATCGTCGATGTCACCGCCATCGACGTGATGGACTCCTTCGCCGCGCGCTCGTTGCGCACCATCGCGCACATGACCCAGTTGCGCGGCGCGGAAACCGTCATCGTCGGACTGCAACCCGAAGTCGCCTTCGCCATGGTGCAACTGGGCCTTACCTTCGAAGACATGCACACCGCGCTGGATCTCGAGGAAGGCCTCTCCTGGCTGAATCGGCACCCGCGGCGACGAGACGGTCGCGACAGTGGCCGCTGAGCAGGTGGCGATCGCGGTCAAGGTGTCCGAAGACATCGTCACCGCCCGGCAGGCCGGGAGCGAGTTGGCCGGTGACCTCGGGTTCACCCTCACCGACCGCACGATGATCTCCACCGCCATCTCCGAAATCGCCCGCAACATCACCAGTTACGCGGGAAGCGGCGAGATCAGGCTGCTCATCGACTTGCGCGAGGGTCGCCGCGCGCTCGTCATCCAAGCCGAGGACCAGGGTCCCGGCATCCGCGACATTCCCCGCGCGCTGGAGGACGGCTATTCCACCGGCCGCGGACTCGGACTCGGACTGCCCGGCGCGCGCAGGCTGATGGACCGCCTCACCATCGATTCCGCCCCGGGCCGCGGGACGTTGATCGAGATGTGGAAGTGGGTACCCGACGTTGCATGAGGACGGGATCATCGGGCGCATGGAGTGGTCGACGGCCGGTCGGGCGCTGCCCGGCCAGGACGTCTCCGGTGACCGCGCGCTCGTGCTCGACACCGGCGCCGGTGTGCTGTTCGCGGTGCTCGACGGGCTCGGTCACGGTGCGCCCGCGGCCGAGGCCGCCGATCGCGCGACGGTCATCCTCACCGAGAACTGTGGCGAACCGCTGGATGTGCTGATGGTGCTCTGTCATCGCGCTATGGTCGAAACTCGCGGCGCCGCAGTGTCTTTGGCGTTGATCGAGCCGGGAGAGACGCTGCAATGGCTCGGCGTGGGCAACGTCGATTCGCGACTGCTCACCCTCGGCCCGGCCGGTCCGGAGCTGCGGGCCACGATGCTGCTCACCGGCGGCATCGTCGGGTACCGGCTGCCCTCACACCTGCAGCCCCAGACGCTGCCGATCCGCCCCGGCGATCTGCTGCTGATGGCGACCGACGGGATCGTCGCGGTCGGCCCGGAATCGCTGGACCTGGCCAAACCGGCCACCGCCATCGCGGGCGATCTGCTCGCCCGCGACGCGAAGGACACCGACGACGCGCTGGTGCTCGCGGCGCGTTTCCGTGGGCCGTGCCCGTGAGGCCCCGAGACCGCGGTCTGTTCGCACCGACCCGGCCGATGAGAGGTTGCCGATGAGCGCTGTCCTGGTCGCATTTCTCGACGACTATTCGGCGGCCATGCGCCGCCACGTCGCCGCACCAGGCCAGGCCGGCCTCTCGGAGGGTTACGACCTCGGCAGGCGGGCCCTCGTGGAGGGCATCAGCCTGCTCGATCTCACCGAGCATCACTTCCGGGCGGTCGCCGAAGACGCAGGCACGCAGGCCGATCCGCGCCGCGCCGAAGTGGCACTGGAATTCCTGCTGCAGACCATGGCGGCCCTCGATATCGCCACCCGCGGCTATCTCGACGGCACTCGCCGCTACGAGCAACAGCGTTCCCGCGCGGAGGATCTCGAAGGCCGCGACGCGTTTCGCACCGCGCTCGTCGAATCGTTGCAGGACGGGTTCTTCGTCGCCGACGACCACGGCACCATCGTCGAGGTGAACTCCGCGTTCGGGGTACTCACCGGCTACGGCGCCACCGAGGTGCCGTTCCCGCTACCGCACCCCTGGGCACTGAGCGATCGCACCGGCTACCCCCAGATCGGTACGGAGGCAGCGCGATTCGTGATGCCGGTGCGGCATCGCGACGGCCGGGAACGCTGGCTGGCGGTGAGCGCGAGCTCGCTGGTGAAGCAGGAGAACGACGAGCGGATCTTCGTCGGCACCGTGCGCGATGTGACCGCCGAACACGACGCGCAGGCCCGCGACCAGGCCGCCTCGCGTCTGGCCACCGCCGTCGGGGCCGCGACGAGCATGGTGGAGGTCCTCGCGGTCGGACTCGACGAGCTGCGCCGGACCATGGGCGCCGAGACCGCGCTGGTCGCGATCTGGCCGAGCCGGACCGGGCGCCCCGATGTCTACTCCTGCGGCGTGACGCCGTCGGGCAGCGAAGAAGCGGAGCCCGCTCCCGAAACCATCGCCACCGCGTCACAATTCACCGCGACGCCGATGCGGCAGAGTGGCCCGCGCGCGGACGGCCCCGTTGTACTCGACGACGACACCCAGGCCCTGCTCGATCGCTCGCGCAGGCAATCCGCCCGTGGCCTGTCGGCCATCACCGGTGACGAGGGCGGGGTCGACGCGGTCGTCGCACCGCTCGGCGAGACCGGTGACGCGGCACTGTGGGTGCGCTTCGGCGCGCCGCGCGCGGTGAGCGCCGCCGACTGGGCCCTGTATTCATTGCTCGTCGGCCATCTCAGCGTCGCACTGCAGCGCGCCCGCAACTTCGATCAGGCGCGCGCCACCTCGCTCACCCTGCAGCGGGCGATGCTCGGACCGATCGAACTGCCGCCCCGTTTCTCGGTGCACTACGAACCCGCCCTGCCACCGCTGGAGATCGGCGGCGACTGGTACGACGTGGTGCCGTTGCGTGACGGCACCATCGGCGTCGTCGTGGGCGACTGCGTCGGCCGTGGCCTGTCGGCCGCGGTGGTGATGGGCCAATTGCGTACTGCGGCAAGAGCTCTGCTGCTGCGCGGCGCCGGACCGGCACAGCTGCTCGCCGAACTCGACGCCGTGGCGTCCCGGATCCCGGGCGCCATGTGTACGACGGTGTGCGCGGCGGTGCTCGACCCGGAGCGCGGGATGGTGCGGTACTCGAACGCGGGCCACATGCCGCCGGTCCTCGCGCCTCCCGGTGGGCCGGGCCGGATCCTCGAGGGTGGACGCGCGGTTCCCCTGGCGACCTTCGACACTCCGCGCAGGCCCGAGGCCACGACCGCGCTCCCGCCGGGCGCGACCCTGGTGCTGTTCACCGACGGCCTGGTCGAGCAGCGCGGGTACGACATCGCCGAGGGCTTCGTCAAGATCGCCGAAGTGCTCAGCGAAACCGGCGCCGCACTCCCCCGCGACGTCGCCGACGCCGTGCTGTCGCGGCTGTGCCCGCCCGCGGGCTACGACGACGACGTCGCCATGGTCGTCTACCGCCAGCCCCCGGAGCCGCTGAGCCTCGATTTTCCCGCCGCCGCCACCGAATTGGCCGGCGTGCGCCGCGGCCTCTACCGCTGGTTCGCCACCGCCGCGGTCCCGCACGACCTGGCCGCCGACCTCGTCGCGGCCGCCAACGAGGCCTGCAGCAACAGCGTCGAACACGCCTACCGCGACTCCGAACCGGGCCGCGTGAGCCTGACGGCCCGCTGCGACGGTGACCGGGTGGTCCTCGAGATCGCCGACAACGGCAACTGGATTCCCACTCCCACCGATCCCGGCTATCGCGGTCGCGGCGTCGAGATGATGCGGGTGCTCACCGAGGACCTCACCTTCGACCACGACGAGAGCGGCACCCGGGTGCGCATGTGGGTGACCCTGCCCTCGATCACCTTCCCCACCGCGAACCCGCTGCGCGCCTCCTCACGACCGCCGGCGGTCAGCTCCCGCCAGAACTCGTTCTGACCGGAGTGGTCTCGTAGGCCGCCACGTCGAAGCTCTTCAGCAGCCGGTGGAATCGGAAGCTGAAGTCCGGCCACAGCGTGGCGTTGTGGCCGTCCTCGTCGACGAACCAGCTGGTGCAGTCGCCGGCGTTCCACACGGTGCCGTCGAATTTCTTCTGCAGGTCCCGGTTGTAGCCGGCCTGCGCGTCCGCCTTGACCTCGACCGTACGCAGCCCATCGGCCGCCATCGTGGTGATCGCGTCGCTGATGTAGTTGATCTGGGATTCGATGGTGAAGATCGCCGAGGTGTAGCTCAGCGCGGAGTTCGGGCCGATCATCAGGAACATGTTGGGGAAGTTCGCGATGGTCGTACCCTTGTACCCGCTCATCCCCTCGGCACCGAAAACCTCGGACAGCGTGCGGCCGTCGCGCCCGCTGATCAGGTCGTAGGTCGGCGAGTCGGCGATCCGGAAGCCCGTCGCCAGCACGATGGCGTCGACTTCACGCTCGGTGCCGTCGTTCGCGACGATCGACTGCTCGCGGATCTCGGCGATGCCGTCGGCGACGACCTCGACATTGTCGCGGGCCAGCGCGGGGTAGTACACGTTCGAGACCAGCATGCGCTTGCACCCGAGGCGGTAGCCGGGCGTGACGGTGCGACGCAGCTCCCGGTCCCGGATCACCCACCACATCTTCAATCGCGCACCGCGCGAGAAGAAGTCGGCGAACGGTGGGTACTTGGACTGCCAGAGCACGAACGACTCACGCACCCAGTACACGCCGATCCGCGCCAACCGCTGCGCACCCGGAACACGCCGGTAGTAGAGGCGTTCCAGCCACGAGTACTTGCGTCCCATGCGCGGCAACACCCACGGTGCGCTGCGTTGATACAGGTCGAGCTTGGCGACCTCGCCCGCGATGGACGGCACGATCTGGATCGCGGACGCACCGGTGCCGACCACCGCGACCCGCTTGCCCGCGAGCTCGAACTCGTGATCCCAGCGCGCGGAGTGGAACATCGCCCCCCGAAAGGTGGTGATGCCCTTGATGTCGGGCAGCTTCGGTGCACTCAGCGGGCCGGCCGCCGACACCATGATGTCGGCGGTGTAGGAGCCGTCGCTGGTCTGGATCTCCCAGCGCGCGGTGTCGTTGTTCCACCGCGCGCCGATGACCTCGCAGCCCAGCACGATCGAGTCGCGCACCCCGTGCCGGTCGACCACGTCCTGGACATACCGCTGGATCTGCGGCTGTGTCGAGAACGAATGCGTCCAGTGCGGATTGCGGGCGAACGAGTACGAATACAGCTGCGACGGCACATCGCACCCGGCGCCGGGATAGGTGTTGTCGCGCCACGTGCCGCCGATATCGCTCGCCCGCTCGAGGACGACGAAGTCGGTGATCCCCAGCTGGCGCAGCCGAACAGCCACACCCAGCCCGGCGAAGCCGGCGCCGATGATCGCGACGCGGGTGTGACGCGTCGACGGTGCGGTCATCGTGTCTTCGTCGTGGTGTCGTAGGCGTCGATGTCGAAAGTGCGCACCATTCGCCGATATTTGAAGCTGAAGTCCGGCCACAGCGCCGAGTTGTTGCCGTGCTTGTCGAGGAACCAGCTGGTGCAGCCGCCGTTGACCCACACGGTGCGGGCCATCTTCGGCTGCAACTGCTCGTTGTATTCGATCTGCGCGTCCAGGCGGACCTCGAACGATTGCAGGTTGCGCTGCTCCATCGTGGTGATCGCGTCGACGATGTAGTTGATCTGGGATTCGATGATGTAGATCAGCGAGGTGTAGTTCAGCCCGGAGTTGGCGCCGAGCATGAAGAAGATGTTCGGGAAATTGGCGACCGTGGTGCCCTTGTACATCTGGTAGCCCTCGGCATCGGCTGCCTCGGACACGGTCCGGCCGTCGCGACCGGTGTACAGGTTGAAGGTCGGCGAATCGGCGACGTGGAAGCCGGTGGCCAGCACGATCGCGTCCACCTCCCGCTCCGTGCCGTCCTCGGAGACGATCGAACCGCTGCGAACCTCGGCGATGCCGTCGGTGACCACGTCGACGTTGTCACGATCGAGCGCGCCGTAGAACTTGTTCGACACGAGCATGCGCTTGCAGCCGATCCGGTGCTGGGGCAGCACTTTTCGGCGCAGCTCCGGGTCACGGATCTCGAAGCGCATCTTGAATCGCCCGACCGTCTCGAGCACGATGCCGGTCCACGGATACTTCACCTGCGTGATCACGAACAGCTCGCGCGTGATGTAGATCAGCGCCCGGATGAACCGTTGCAGGCCCGGAACACGTTTGAAGGCAAAGCGTTCCAGTCCCAGGTACGGCCGCGAGATCTGCGGCATCACCCAGGTGGCGGTGCGCTGGTACACGTCGAGGTGCTCCACCTCGGGCGCGATCGACGGAACGATCTGCACCGCCGAGGAACCCGTGCCGATGACGGCGACCTTCTTGCCGGCCAGGGTGGCGTCGTGGTTCCACCGCGCGGAGTGAAAGATCTCGCCCTCGAAGCTCGAAATACCCTTGATATCGGGCAGATTCGGCTCGGCGAGCACACC
>NZ_JBHWZY010000133.1:0-967 GCF_042727815.1 Nocardia sp. NPDC060220 | reverse complement strand
TAGCTGCTCCACGATGTTGCCAGCCCCATCCACCAAGAAAAACACTCCCACAATCCGCCCGCCCGGATCAAGGTGCCCTTGCTGGTCTCGATGTCCCAGCGGCCGTCGGCGTCGTTCCAGCGGGCGCCGGTCAGCGCGCAGTCGAAGATGTGCTTGTCGCGAACGCCGTAGCGTTCGGACACGGTGCGCAGGTACTGCTCGATCTCCGGCTGGGGCGAGAACGACCGGGACCAGTCGGGATTGAGCGCGAACGAATACGAGTACAGGTGTGACGGCACATCGCAGCCCGCACCGGGATAGGTGTTGTCGCGCCAGGTTCCGCCGACATCGGGGCCGCGTTCGATGACCACGAAATCGGACAGGCCACGCTGGCTGAGCCGGATCGCGGTACCCAGGCCGGAGAGCCCGCTGCCCACGATCATGACCTGGACGTGGCGGGTGTCGTTACTGCTCATGGGGCGACCTCAGCGGGATTCGTAGATGCGTTTGTGACCGGAGACTGCGGCCAGCCGGAACGGGCGCCGCGTTTCCTCGGCCATGGCGTGGTACGCGCCGTCACTGGGCGAAGTGGCCTCGTGCAGTGCCCGATAGTGCTCGTAACCGAGCAGCTCACGCGAGCTGATCGCGGCGAGATTCGCCTCGGTCCGCAGGTGCTCGCGGTAGCCGGGCGTCACGGTGCCGCTGAAGAATTCGGCGACGCTGCCCGATCCGTAGCTGATCATGGCCAGGGCCTTGTCGGTGAGGTCGTCCGCGTGATCGAGCAGCGAGGCCAGGCCGAGGTACAGCGAGGCGGTGTAGCTGTTGCCGACCGTGCGGTTGTAGGTCGTCGTCGTACCGATGGCGGCCTCGATCGCGTCGGCGTCGGCGGTGTGGCCCTGGCTTTCGAGCAGATGCCGGTGCGCCTTGTAGGCCATCTTGGTGAAGGGCTGGTGGTAGCAGAACGCGGCGAACTCACCGAGCTCACGAC
>NZ_JBHWZY010000132.1:0-11151 GCF_042727815.1 Nocardia sp. NPDC060220 | reverse complement strand
GCCTGGGCCAGGATCGCGGCCTGTCCGCCGTCGGCGATGGGGCCGGGGGCCGAAATCGCGCCTACGATCGTCGGAGCCAGCGCCGCGAGTGTCCCGGAGGGGACGTTCTCGGCGATGGCGGGGACGCTCGGCTGCGTCGCGGCGGACTGCGGGGCAGCCATCGTGGGCGTGGGTGCCACGAGTGCCGCACCCGCCGCTAGTACGAGGGCGGACAATGCGGTCCGCGATGCTCGGGTGCTCAGCACTGGTCGGCCGTCCTTTGTTCGGTGGATAGATGAAGCGACCCGGAAAGGTCAGTGTTATCCCGGGTTTCAGATACTTTGGAGAGGTGACTACAGCGGACAGGCGGTATGGGGGTCGTACGGTCGTCGCGCGAAAAGCCGAACGACGACTGCGATTCCTGGAAGCAGCGACGCGAATTTTCGCGGAACGCGGGTACGCCACGTGCTCGCTCGCCGAGGTGTGCGCGGCGGCCGGGCTGTCCAAGCGGCAGTTCTACGAAGAGTTCGAGACCCGCGAAGACGTGCTGGTAGCGGCCTACGACCGGATCCAGGACGACGCGGCGGCCGCGGTGGGCGCCGCGCTGGTCGCGCTCGGTTCCACCGATCCGAAGCTCGCGTTGCGGGCCGGTTTCGGCGCGTACCTGGAGTCGCTCGGCTCCGACCCGTATCGCGCGCAGGTGGCGGTGATCGAGGTGGTCGGGGTGAGCGACCGGATGGAGACCCATCGCCGGACCCGCAGGCACGCCTGGTCGGCACTGATCGCGGGCGCGCTGGAGCGGGTGGGGGTGCGCCTGCGCGGTGACGCCGAGCTGACCACCGCGCTGATCACCGGCGCGGTCACCGGCGTGGCGCACGAATGGTTGCTGCGCGAGTCGCGTCCGCCCGTCGACGAGCTGGTCGATCTGCTCACCGGCGCCGCTCTGGCACTGGTCACGTTCGACTGACATCAAGGCAGCCTTCGGGACGGTGGCAACCTTGCTCACCTGCCGCCCGCTCAATCGACTCCCTTTCCAGACATTGTGAGACCGACTGGCTTCACAGTGTGGGCGAGAGTTTGACATATTAGTGACCCAGATCGCAACGGCAGAGTTTGCGAGACCGACGCTACCTGCGGGTATGGATTGACAGCGCTGCCCGTCAGCGGCGCGACACCGCGTTTCACGTAGAGGTTTGCTACTGGACGAACGACCGGGTGCACCTGCGCCGAGGGCATCGCGGGCTATCCGGTAGCAACCTGTTCCAGTTCGGTCGGAGCGCATTGTCAGCCCTTCCGCAGGGTGCCGGCGATGGTGCCGCCGAGGACACCAGGGGTTCGATAGGCCAGCGAGCCGTCGGGTTGCAGAGTGACCGTCGAGGTAGCGCCCTCGTCGAGGCATCCGCTACCGGCGGTGAGCCTGGCCCGGAAGGTGAGGCGGTGCGCGGTGGCCTCGGTGAGGGTTTCCGCGCGGCCGCAGCGGTCGCGGGAGAGGGCGCCGGTGTTGGCCGAGGTCGCGAGTTCCTGACCGACCGCACCGGCGGCGATGGTGAGTTCGATGTCGAACTGGACCGGGCCGTCGGCGGCACGGCCCTTCCAGGTGCCGACGAACTCGGCCGGGACGGAGTCCGTGCCCGATCCGGTGGCGGTCGAGCTGGGTGCGGTCTCGGTCGAGCTCGAAGCGACGGAGGTCGAGGCGGCGGTGGTGCTCGATCCGGTGCCGCCGGTGGACCCGGCATTCAGTTGGGTCCCGATCAGATAGGCGCCACCCGCGACCGCCACCGCCACCGTCGCGGACGCGGCGATCAACAGAGTCCGGGTTCGTCGCGACGCGGTGGCACGTGCCGGCGCGGGCGGCGGGCGACCGGTGAACGTGTCGGCGGAATTGTGCGCGACCACAAAGGGCGGCGGGGTGAATTCGCCGGGCTCTCCATAGGGAGTCGGCGGCGATCCGCTGGTGACGGTCGGTCCGTGCGGTCTCGAGGAGCCGGTCGGAGAGACCTGTGCGGGGTTCGCGGCCGGCAGGTTCGGTACCGAAGTGCCTGTCGACCAGCCTGGTGCGGAAGTCGCGGCGGCATCGAGAGGCGATGCGCCGGATCGGTCGGCAGGATCGAAATCCAGGTCGAGTAGCCGGACGGCGCTGGTACTGATGTGCGCGACTACTTGTGGCGGCAGCCAATCGGTTCGTTCGGCAGTGCCGAGGTGGGCCAGTTCCGAAAGGACTTGTTCCGGGGTCGGTCTGGCAGCGGGGTCTTTGGCCAAACAGGACGAGACGAGCGGTCGCAGGGCGGAAGGAAGAGCCTCGAGACGGGGTTCCTCGTACACGATGCGCCAGAGCATCTGCATCACTTCGGCCGTACCGAAGGGGCCGTGACCCGCGGCGGCGAAGGTGAGGACGCCGCCGAGGGCGAAGACATCGCAGGCCGGACTGAGGGTTTCGCCGCTCACCTGCTCGGGACACATGAAACCCGGTGAGCCGAGAAACTTTCCGGTGGTGGTGAGGGCGGAATCCGCGATCACCCTGGCAATGCCGAAATCGATCACCTTGGGGCCGTCGATCGCGAGCATCACGTTCGACGGCTTCAGGTCGCGGTGCACGATGCCTGCCGCGTGCACCGCCACGAGCGCTTCGGCGAGCCCGTGTGCCAACGCCGGCAGCGTGGGCTCGGCGAACGGCCCGAACCGGTTGACCGCGTCGGTCAGCGAGATCCCGGCGACATAGCCGGTGGCCAGCCACGGCGCCCGTGCATCGACATCGGCGTCGAGCACCGGCGCGGTGTAGGCGCCGCCGACGCGCTGAGCCGCCGCGACCTCACGACGGAACCTCGCACGGAACTCCGCATCGATCAGATCCGGGCGGATCACCTTCACGGCGACCGTGCGCCCACCCGGGTTCCGGCCCAGATACACCTTGCCCATACCCCCGGCACCCAGCACGCCCAGCAGTCGGTAGTCGCCGATCCGCCGAGGATCGTTCGGGTCGAGCGGTTGCATCGCGGGTGGTTCCTTCGGATCAGGTGCGCTTCAGGCGAGCTGGGCTCGGGTGTCGGCCAGCAGTTCCGACAGCATCGGCTTGGCCGCGTGGTCGTCGGCCAATTCCGCGACGGCCTCGGTGAGGATCTTCTCGGCTTCGGTGGGGCGGTTCAGCTCGATCAGGAGTACGGCGCGCTCGTAGTCGGAACGGGTGGCCTGGTCGCCTGCGTCGATGGCGCGGAAACCCGCGGCGGCGGCGTCTGCGCGCGGGAGGGCGTCGTCGGGGCGTTGCGCGCGACGCAGGATCCGGGCGGCGTTGTGGTTGTGCCGGGCCGTGTGCCAGATGAGCAGTTCGGTCTCCGGGTGGGCGGTGGCAAACTTCGCGATCGCTTCGTCGGAGGCCGCGATGGCCGTGATCGCGGCGGCGTAGTCGCCGGTCCAGTGCAGCGACAGCGCGGCGCTGTAGCGGCAGTAGGCGACGCGCACCGGATCACCGAATCTCTCGGCGACCTCGGCGGCCAGCACGTAGCGCTCGGCGGCCTCGGCATCGCGATCGAGCACGTCGAGCAGATCGGCGGTCTCGACGAGGGCATGGGATTCGCCGCCGAGATTGCCGGTGGCGCGGTCGAATTCGATGATCTCGTCGAGGACGGTGAGTGCCGGTTCGTCCTCGTCCAGCCGGCGATGCAGATCGACCAGCAGGAAGCGGCAGGTCCTGGCCTGCTCGAGGGCCCCGGCGCGCTCCAGCCCGGCGATCGCCTCTTCGGCCTGGTCGGCGGCGTCGAACAACTGGCCGACGGCGCGGTAGGCGACAGCCAGATCCCATTGCACGTACGGCACCTGCGGACTACCCGCCGCGATACCGATCGCGATGGCGGTCAACAGCTCGCTGACTGCCTCCTCGTGCCTGTTCAGGTGGATGAGCAGGGCACCGCGCCGGGCGTGCACGATGAGGCGCACGCTGTCGGGGAGGTCGGCGTCGACCAGCCGAACCGCCTCATCGATCATTTCCAGCGCCGCGACCGAATCGCCCGCGTCGAGGTGAATTCCGGAAAGGTACTGGGCCACATCGGCGACCCGCCACGCCTGACCGGCCCGGCGATACGCCGCGACGGCTTCCTGTCCAGCCGCGACCGCGTCGGCGAGTTCAGTGTTGTTCTGGTGCAAATACATTCGGTGCCGGGCGACATTGCTGAGCAGGATGTCCTCGCCCGCCTCGGCGGCGTCGGCCGCGGCCCGGTCGAGCAACGCGGGTAGCTCGGCGGCGTCCTCCTCGGACAGCTCGCCGCGATCGAACAGTGCGAACATGCCGCCGGAAAGCCTCAGTGTCGCAGCCGCTCTCGTCTGCGGTTCCGGCGAATTCGCCAGGTGTGACAGGGAATCCCGCAGCAGCCCGACAGCTTCCGCCACGTCGCCGTGCCTACTGAGGAGCAGGCCGAGCCGACCCAGGTCGGATTGACGGCGATCTTGCTCGCCGGTCGCGGCGAAATACGCTGCCGCCCGGCGTAACAGTGATTCGGCGTGATCGTGATCGGTCGTCTGCAAGGCTGCGCCGGCCAGCACGGAGGCGCGTCGCCCGGCCAGACTCGGATCGCCCGGCTCCGGCTCGGCCGCCAACCGCTGCGCCAGGGCCCGTATTTCGGCGGGGGCGTGCTGCGTGGTCGCCTGTTCCGCGCGTTCGATCAGTTCGAGGGTGGTGAGCTCGGGGATCTCGACCGCCGCAGCCGCCGGACCCCGCTCGACCGGCACCCGGTGCGCGGCGGCCGCGGACAGCGGCAGGTAGTCGACGATCGGGCGGCTCGCCAGCTTCTGGTGGACCGATGCCGTCTGGTGATCGGTCCCGTTGCGGTGATCGAAGCGAGCGGCGATGGCCAGTGCCTCGTCGGTGAGCTCCACGTGCATTGCGCGCGCGGTCAATTCGGCGGCGGGACGATCGGCGGCGGCCGGGCGGCAGAGCAACGTATCACCGTTGCCCGCATCGACGAGGGTGCGCAGGAGCAGCGCCGCGCAGGTCAGGAAGGCTAGCGCGTCCTTCGGGCTCGGCGCGCGATCGAGCCAGGAGAAATGGCGGTCGAGCAGTTCCAAGCCGCGCACCTGATTGCCCGACAGCGCGCAGAACTCGAGGTGGTCGCCGATCGCGGCGAGGTCCTGCGGCTTGGTGCGCAGCAGACGGTAGGAGCGGCGGTGCGCGCTGCGCGCCTCGTCGAGCTGGCCGGTGCGCAGGTAGGGCAGCAGCAGTTCGGTCAGAATGAGCTGCGGTTGCTCGGAACAGCCGAGTTCGCCGGCGAGGACCGGAGCGGCCAGCTCGACGGCTTCGATGTCGCGGCCCTGGCTCGCCAGCCAGGCGACCCGGTTGGTGGGGTCGCAGCCTTCACAATCGGAGTTCTCGTCACGCGGTGTGGTGCACCACCTTTCGTACCACTCGGCGGCCGCGTCGAGGTCGCCGATGTGGACCGCCACCCGATGCCTACGGCCGTACACCGCGTTCAGGCTCTGACCCTCGACCCGATAGCGGCGTTCCATCTGATCGAGGGCGGCCAGCGCCCGATCCATCGGTACCTCGGGGAATTTCGTCATCGCGCCCACCGCGGTCTTGAACTTCCACCGCAGCGACGGCGCCACCCACGACTCATGGGCGCCGGGGTCGCGATCGTATTCGGCCAGGCAGCGGGCGAACGGGACGAACAATTTGGCCGGGCTCATCCCGTGGCCGTACGCGTCGACCATCGCCATGCGAACGTGGAACGCGAGCTCGATGTGCGCGCCCGCCTCCGCGTGCCGCAGCACCTGTTCCAGCAGTGCGTCTTTGGCGTCACCGTAGGGCATGTCGTAGGCCTGGAACAGCAGCCGTTGCAGGTCGTCGGGAGTATTGGCGTCGGACATCAGAGCTCACCCCGGGGATCGTGAACCGCCCAGTCGAGCAACCCGACGAATGATTTGTTCAGCAGCGCGGTGTCGACCGGCCGCATCGGATGCTGGCCCAGCAGCAGCGCCTGACTGTAGAGCGCCTCGACCGCCGTGGTGACCAAACGGGCATCGGCGAGCCCGGTGATGCGGCGTACCAGCGGATTCCGGTAGTTGAGCACGAGCTGCGGACGGTCGCCCGCCTGGTCGGTATCGAAAGCACCGAGAACATCGGCCCACAGTTCGTCGGCGACCTCGCGGGTGGCGCGCAGTTCGGCGCGATGCTGGGCATCGCGGTCGAGCAGATACAGCGCGGCCAGCGACGGCGGATCGAAAGTGCGCAGTACCACTTCACATTCGAGGCGGTCGAGCACGCGCTGGGCGGTGGTCAGGAAGGGCCGAAGCGCCAGCTCGGTCGCCGGATCGACGAGGTCGAAATGGGTGGCCAGTTCGGCGGGATCCAAACGGCGCACCCGGATCTCGGGATCGATCGCGGGCAAGCGCTCGAGAATGTCGGTGATATAGGAGTAGCCGCCGTTCACCAGGCCGATGCCCGCGGCACTCGCCACCGCGGCCAGCTGCCGGAACTCCTCTACCGACGGGGTGTAGCGGACCTCGCCGAAGCGGCGGCGGAATTCGGCGAGCGGGATCTGGCCCGCGTTGGTCTCCACCGGCAACCAGCGGTCGACCAGGCGCAACATGTCGTCGTCGTGCAGGGCGAGGGCCTTCACGCCGAGATCGTGAATACGCAGGAAACGGTGCAGCGCGGACGGATCGGAGGTGGACAGTTCCACCAGCCAGTCCCTGATCCGGCCGCCGAGCGCTTCCCTCGTGCTCTCCAGCAGGTCGTCCTCGTAGAGGGCTTCGCGGCTCGCGGTGGGGCGCAGCTCGGTGGTGTCGACCACGCAGCGGACGAAGAAGGCCCATTCGGGCAGCAGACCGGTGACGCTCTCCGCCAACAGCATTCGCTTCAGATACACACGGTGTCCGGCCTTCGCCGCCGGGTTGACCGGCTGCGGGAGCACGAAAGCCACACCGCTGACGCCGGATTCGGCGCACGCGAGATCGAAGGTGGCGAACGGGGTGAAGCCGAAGGTGTCCTCGGCGTACGCGGCGAGCGCGTTCGTGCGGTCCGAAGGAGTGGGATGGGTTGCGCGCCACGGGACTTCGGGCTCGGTGATCGGCTCACCGTCGACGGTGACCTCGAACGGCAGCAGGCTACCGAACAGCCGCGCCAGCTCGACGACAGTCGTCGGAGTGAGCCACTGCTCGGCGCCGCGGCGCGGCGCGAGGATCACGGTGGTGCCGGGTTCGTCGCGTTCCCGCGCGGCAGGCTCGACGCGGTAGCGGCCGTCGGCGAAACCGGTCCAGCGCACGGTCGGGCCGCCGCGCGCGGACCGGGTGAGAACCTCGGCCTCGTCCGCGACCAGGAAGCACGACAGCAGGCCGATACCGAACTGGCCGAGGAACTCGTGCCGGGCGAAGCCGAGGTCGTCGCGCTTGCCGCTGCGGCCGATCGTGGCGAGGAAGGTGTGCACCTCGGCCTCGGTCAGGCCGACACCGCTGTCATGGACACGGATGGTGCCGTCCCCGGTGCCGGCGGGCGTCTCGATCCTGACCTGCGCGCGAGCCTGTGGGTCGAGGGCGTGGCGGGCGGTGATGGCGTCGACCGCGTTCTGCAGCAACTCGCGGACGTAGACCCGTGGGCTGCCGTACAAGTGATGGCTGAGCAGGTCGACGATGCCCCGCAAGTCGACCTGGAATACCTGCTCCACCGGGGTTCCCTCCCAAAACGCTGACCATCCGCTGGGTCACTGTAACTGGATCTGCGGTGGCTGGCGGCGCAGTTCTTCGCGCTCGACTCCGCCGAGAACGCAGCGGCCGGGGTTCGGTCAGTGGGGACCGCGGGTGAGCTCGGTGCGGTTGGTGACGGCGAGTTTGGCGAGGATGTTGCGGACGTGGGTTTCCACCGTGCGCTCGGAAAGGACCAGGTGGGTCGCGATTTCCCGATTGGTGAGGCCGGTGGCGACGAGGCCGTGCACTTCGCGTTCGCGGCGGGTCAGTGGGTCGGCGGTGCGGGTGGCCGTGGTGATGTCGGCGAGCAGGGTGTCGGCCGCGCGCAGACGGTGTGGCATGTCGAGGCGGCGGAAGGCGGCGGCGGCCCGGTCGGCGGCTTCGCGGGCGGCGGGGAGGTCGCCGCGGGCGAAGAGGGTGCGGGCCAGGCCGAGGTGGCCGAGGGCGACGAAGGGGCGCGCCCCGATCGCGGCGTCCATCGTCAGGCCCTGCTGGTAGAGGCCGACGGCGGCGTCGAGATGGCCTGCGACGCGGGCGTTGTCGGCGCGGATACGCGCGATCGAACCCACACAGATGAGCGCGCCCGTGCCGTCGGCGGCGTAGTGGTGTTCGCGGCCCCGCAAGGCCCGGAAGACGCGATCGGCCGTCTCGGCGTCGTCCAGGAATTCGGCCACGATGCCCACCGAATACACCGTGCCGGACCAGCGCGGGCCGATCTCGAGGGTGTCGGGCAGCAGACGGAACGGCGCGAACAGGGCCTTCGCCTCCTCGAGATCGCCTGCCATAGCGTGCAGCATCGGGGCGAACAGCTGGGCGATCGTGATCTTCGGGGCGAAGGCCAGCGAAGCCAGCGCCGCGGTGAGCTCGTCGCGGTCGATGTGACCGACGATCACGGCGTACATGCCACGGAATGCATGGTGCAGGCCGGCGAGGGAGTAGTCGCCGATGCCGACCGCCAGTTCGTGGGCGGCGGAGTCGGATGCCAGCGCGGCGGGGAAGTCGCCGACCAGGGCCGCGCGGGTGGCCCGCAGGCGCAACAGGTGCCAGCGGGCGATCGGGAGGCGGCGGCGGTCGGCGAGGAGTTCGATGTGGTCGAGGGCGTTGTCGAAGGCAGGCAGGTCGCCACGTTGCAGGGATGCGTCAGCTGTCCACACGTATCCCCAGAGTTGTGCCAGCGGCTGCTCGGCGTCGGCCGCGATCTCGATTGCCCTCGCCGCGAGCACCGTTCGCTCCGCCAGGAAGTCCACGGCCGCAAGCGAGAGATGGCGGGCGTGGATCGCATCGAGGACGACGTCGGGATCGGTGGACCGTTCGGCGGCGCGCATGGCCTGGTCGGAGAGTTCCCTGGCCTGCGCACCCGCGCCGCGGTCGGCGGCCGACAGGGCACGCTGGGCGAGGATGCGGGCGACGAGGTCGGGATGCTTGTCGGTTTCGAGCAGGCGTAATGCCTTGCCGCAGAGGGCATCCAGTTGCGTCATCACGGTCGGGGTGGTGACGCCCTGCACCACCAAGCCGGCTTCCGCGAGCAGGTCGGGGCGGTCTGCTCGTTCGGCCGACGCGCCCGCCTCGACGCAGTGGTCGAGGCTGGTGGCCACCCAACCGGCGGCGAACTCGTCGCGCGCCAGCTCGATCAGCAGCTCGGCGCGCTCGGCATCGGAGGCGGTGCCGCCCGCGGCATCGATGGCCCACTGCCCGAATCGGATCGCCTCGGCGTAGGCGGCACTCGCGCGGGCCGATCGTGCGGCCCGACGGGACCAATGGCGACCGGACGAGGAGTCCGAACAGCCGCTCGCCTGCCGCCAGTGGGTCGCGATCGCCCCTGCCACCGCCGAATCCGGACCACCTCGCCCACTCAGCACCTCGGCGGCCGCGCGGTGACAGGCCGCTCGCCGCGAAGGGGCGAGGTCGGCGTACACGGCGTCGCGCACCAAAGCGTGCGTGAAACCCGTGGTGTCGTCGGCGAAACGACGGACGATACCGGCCGCGGTTGCCGCATCGAGCGCCTTCGCCACCGGATCGGAGACCGGAACGGGCTCCGACGGCAGCACCGATCCGTAGACCTGCGCCAGCAATTCGGTATCGATACGTTCACCGAGCACGCTCGCGGCACCGAGAACCTCGAGGTGGGTGGGGTCGATACGGTCGAGCTGGGCGAGGATCAGGCGGCGGATTCCGGGGACCGACAGGAGCGGGTCGTCGCCGGCGCCCATGTCGGCATCGATGACCAGGCGGACCAGCAGGGGAGTGCCGCCGGTGCGTTCGTGCACGCGGTGCGCGAGATCCGGGGTGAGGCCGCGCTGTTCGAGCCAGTAGCGGACCTCGTGTTCGGAAAGACCTGGTACGGACAGGGATTGGAAGTGGGGTAGACGCAGCCAGGCGGGCTGGTCGGCGAGCAGGGTTTCACCCATCGGTTCGCGAGCGGTGCCGACGATGAGCACCTTGGTGCGCGGCGTTTCGGTCGCCACGTGGGTGAGCAGCGCCAGCGACGTGGGATCGGACCAGTGCAGATCCTCGAGCACCAGCAGCAAACCCGACGGCGCGGCGGCCGCGACGAGGACATCGGCGACCTCGGTGAACATCCGGAAGCGCTGGGCGGCGGGCCCGCCACCGGGTTCGGTGACGGTGTCGAGGGCAGCGGCCAGTTCGGGGAGCTCGCGCGCGGCCCGGCGCCACGGCCACAGCGGCGGCATCCCCGCGTCGTCGAGGGCGCTGCCGCGGGCAACCCGCAATCCCGCCTCGGCGGCCAGCGAGCCGACCTGCTCGGCCAACCACGATTTGCCGATCCCCGCTGTGCCGCTGACCAGCACGAATCGGCCCGCACCCGAGGCTGCGGCCACCACCGCGGCGCGCAGGCGGGCGATCTCCTCATGCCGTCCGACGGCCGGAGTCTGCACCGCCCCAGTATCTCGCGCGGGCGCGAGTTCAGTACTGCGAATACGTACCGGCACTGATCCGCGCGATGCCGTTCGGCGCGACGCTTGATCTATCCGATTCCCCCAGTTCAGGAGATGAAATCATGTACGCACACGTCATCTGGTTCGACCAGCCACGCACGGCGACCGAACTCGCCGCCGTCGACTTCGCCAACGCCAACCGCATCGAGCCCGCCGTCGCGGGAGTGCCTGGGCTGCTCGACTTCTACGAACTGCGGCGCGCCGACGGCTCCGGCATGGTGATCGGCATCGCCGAGACCGAGGACGCCCTGCACGCGGTGCGCGAGGCGATCCTGGCCACCGAACTGCTGCCGGGGGAGGACCCCGCCCTGCTGCCCGGCCCCGACCGGGTGGAGATCTGCCCGGTGCTCACCCACCGCGACCGAGCTGCCATCTACGCCAGGGCGGACGAGTCATGAATCTGATCATGCTGGGCAGCCGGATGCCGGTCGGCCGGTGTGTCGGCCTCGCCGTGCAAGCCGTGCTGCGGTCGGCGGGTACCCCCCCCCCCCCGGCACCCCGGCCCGACACCTCGGCCACGGCCAATACCCGGAGCGGGGGGCCCAAAACG
>NZ_JBHWZY010000131.1:0-11249 GCF_042727815.1 Nocardia sp. NPDC060220 | reverse complement strand
GGACCAGGGTGTTGACGAACATGCCGATCAGCTCGTCGAGCGCCTGCTCGCCACGACCGGCCACCGGGGTGCCGATCGCGATGTCGCGGGTGCCGGAGAGCCGGGCCAGCAGCATGGCCAGCGCGGTGTGCACCACCATGAACAGCGTGGCGTTGTGCTCGCGGGCCAGCGCGGACAGACCGGCGTGCACCGAGGCGGGGACCTGGACGCTCAACGACCCGCCCGCCCGGCTCGACACGGCGGGACGCGGCCGGTCGGTGGGCAGTTCGAGCTGTTCGGGCAAGCCGGACAGCGTCTTTCGCCAGAAGGCCACTTGCGCGGCGAGCAGCGAATCCGGGTCGTGCTCGGCGCCGAGCAGTTCACGCTGCCACAGCGTGTAGTCGACGTACTGCACCGGCAGCGGCGGCCATTGCGGCGCGCCGCCACCGCGCCGTTCGGCGTAGGCGGTGAGCAGATCCCTGGTCAGCGGCGCGAACGAGAAGCCGTCGGCGGCGATGTGGTGCACCACGCAGACGACGACGTGCTCGTTGTCCGAGATCGCGAGCACCCGCACCCGCACCGGCGGCCCGGCGGTGACGTCGAAGCCGGTCAGCGCGGCAGCGCCGATCGCCTCGGTCAGGTCTTCCTCCGCCACCTCGACGATCTCGAACTCGGGCACCGCGGCAGGGTCGCCCGCCGCCAGCACCAGCTGGTGACCTTCGCCGTCGAGGACCGCGCCGTGGCCCTCCGCGCCGATACCGTCGGATACCGGGTAGACCGTGCGCAGAACTTCGTGGCGCGCGATCAGGTCGGCGATCGCGGCGCGCAGGGCGGGCAGGTCGAGGCGGCCGGAAAGGCGGACCGCGACCGGGATGTTGTCCACGGCCGACGTGGGGTCGAAGCGGTTGAGGAACCACATCCGCTGCTGGGCGTAGGACAGCGGGACCAGCTCGGGGCGCGGACGCGGCGTCAGCGGGAGCGCGTGTGCCGAAACACGGTGCTGCTCGGCTCGATTGGCGAGGGCGGCGACGGTCGGCGCCTCGAACACCGCCTGCACCGGCACCCGCACGTCCAGCGCGGCGCCGATGCGAGCCACCGCCTGCGCGGCGAGCAGCGAGTCGCCGCCCAGTTCGAAGAAGTCGTCGTCGGCGCCGACCCGGCCCGCGCCGTCACGCAGCAACAGGGCGGCGAACACGTCGGCCACCACCTGTTCGGCCGGGGTGGCGGGCGCGCGGAAACCGCGGGCGGTGAACACCGGCGTCGGCAGCGCGGCGCGGTCGAGCTTGCCGACCGAGGTCAGCGGCAGCTCGTCGAGGACCATGATGACCGACGGGATCATGTACGCGGGCAACGATTCCGCGAGGAATTCCGCCAGCGCGCCGGTGTCGATCGTGCGGCCGGCACGCGGCAGCACGTAGGCGACCAGCGCGGTCGCGCCCGAGGGCATCGTCTTACCCAGCGTCACGGCGTAGTCGAGGTCGGGGTGCGCGGTGAGCGCGTTGTCGATCTCGCCGAGCTCGATCCGGAAGCCGCGCACCTTCACCTGGAAGTCGGTGCGGCCCAGGTATTCCAGCGTGCCGTCGTGTTCGAACCGGCGCACCAGATCACCGGTGCGGTACAGCCTGCCCGGCCCGAACGGCGAGGCGACGAAACGTTGCGCGGTGAGCCCCGGCCTGCCCAAATACCCCTGCGCGAGCGCGGGGCCGGAGAGGTACAGCTCGCCGACCACTCCGGCGGGCACCGGCCGCAGGCGCGCGTCGAGCACGTACAAGCCCATGCCGGGCACCGCGTGGCCGATGGTGATCGGCGCGTGGGCCCGCAGCGCCGAGGTGCTGGTGGCGAGGATGGTCGCCTCGGTGGGGCCGTACCCGTTGTAGAACGCGCGCTCACCGGTTGCCCAGCGACCGACCAGTTCCGGGCCGAACCGGTCGCCCGCGACGATCACGGTCGACAGGTCCGGCAGCCCGGCCGGGTCGACGGACTCGAGCGCACCAGGGGTGATCAGCAGGTGGGTGATGCGTTCGCGGCGCAGCAGGTCCGACAGTTCGAAACCGCCGAACACGCGCGGCGGCGAAACCACCAGGGTCGCACCGGTAGCGAAGGCGAGCAGCAACTCGAGCACCGACACGTCGAAGTTCGGCGAGCAAACATGCAGCACCCGTGAATCGGGTTGCACGTCGTAGTGTTCGCGCTCGGCGGCGACCAATGTGGCAAGCCCGGTGTGCGTCACCACGACGCCCTTCGGCTTACCGGTGGAGCCGGAGGTGTAGATGACGTAGGCCGGGTGCGCTTCGTCGATCGGGCGGACCCGATCGGCGTAGCTCACCGCGTGCCCCGGCCGCACGGCGATGCGCTCGGCGACCACCGGGTCATCGAGTTCGATCCAGTACGCGGTGGTACCGAGGCAGGCGCGATGGGCCGCGGTGGTCAGGCCGATGGTCGCGCCGGAGTCGGCGACGATATGGGCGATCCGGTCGGCCGGGTAGGCCGGGTCGACCGGCACATACGCGGCACCGGTCTTGGCGATGGCCCACACCGCGAGCACGGATTCGATCGAGCGGGCGATGGCGATCGCGACGACATCGCCCGCGCCCATCCCCCGGTCGATGAGTTCACGTGCCAGGCGCGAGGATCGCTCGTCGAGCTCCCGATATGTGAGGTGTTGTTCCGCGCCGGGCATCCCGGTGGGGTTGTAGCGCAGCGCGATCGAATCGGCCGCGGATTCGACGGCGGCCGTGAGCAGCTGACCGAACAACGGTGCGCCGGTAGTACGTCGGCGACCGGCACGGCCCGTGCGGCGGGGGGTTTCCACAGACCTATACACCTCTCGCGTCCGGCGGCCGAGTCGGACACAGCATAGCCACACCTACATAGCCGCTGCCGACCGTCGCCGAGGTGTGCGCCACGACACACCAACTCTATCGCAACAGAATCGTAATGCCCATGTAGTCCGTTACGGACGTGTATCGCCGGATCCGTCCGCACCCGCGACGACCTGCGCAATTGCCGGTCCGGACGTGGCTACCGCCACAGCGGAGAGCATCTCCTGGTGGGTGGCCTCGACCGGGTGGTCAGCAATGATCCCGCTGACGAACGGGCGCCATCGCGAGGCCCCGTCCCCCAGCTTTTGGGGGGTCCGCAGGGCGGTGAAATAGGTCAGATCACCGTCGAATCGTGCGGGTTCGAGCTCGGTGAGAAGCGCCACCGAGCGCAGTGCGCCGCGGTACATGCCCACGAACTGCGCGCGCGAGATCGGCGTGTCCGCAGCGAGTGTTGTGTGCAGTGATTCCAGTGCCTCGTCGCCGAGTTCGGTGAGTTGGCTGGGCAGTTGCCGCTCGGGTATGCCGAGTTCGGTGAGCACGTGCCGCAATTCGGTGGCGAAATCGGCGAGTGCGGCGCCGGGGAGGCTGTCGAGCATCGTCAACGACGCCACCGTCTCGCCCTCGGCTTGCAGGCGGGTCGCCACGGCCTGCGCCAGCACGCCGCCGAGGGACCAGCCGAGCAGCTGATAGGGGCCATGGGGCTGAACGCCGCGGATCTCGGCCAGGTAGCGGTCGACCAGCTCCTCGGCCGAGTCGGGCCGGAATTCCGGATCGCTCAGGGCCGGCGACTGGATGCCGACCACGGGCTGATCCTCGGGCAGGTGCGGCACCAGGCTCGCGTAGGCCCACGCCAGACCCGAGACCGGGTGCACACAGATCAGCGGCGGGCGGGTGCCGCGGCGGGCGATCGGCAGCACGACCGCGAGTGCGGCTTCGAGGTCGGCCGCGCCTGCGGGGCCGTCGCTGATTCTGGTAGCGAGACCGGCGACGGTCGGGTCGGCGAAGAACGCGGCGACGGTGAGCTCCACGCCGGTGTGTTCACGCAGGTGGTGCACGACGCGGGTGGCCAGCAGCGAGTTGCCGCCGAGCGCGAAGAAATCGTCGTCGAGGCCGGGGTTGCGCGCGCCGAGGACCTCGGTGAAGACGGCGGCTACGGCGATCTCGTGCTCGGTCCCGGGCGCGCGGTAGCGGCGGGGTTCGAGCACCGGCGCCGGAAGGGCGGCCCGGTCGAGCTTGCCGTTCGCGTTCAGCGGGAGGCGGTCGAGCACGACGAAGGCCGAGGGGACCATGTAGGACGGGAGCACCTGCGCCACCGCGGCTTTGGCCTGCGCGGTGGTGAGCGCCCCGCCGGGTGCGGGGACGACATAGGCAACCAGCCGGTCACCGAGTTGCGGGTCGGTCGTGGCGACGACCGCCGCCTGGGCGATCTGCGGTGCGGCGAGCAGGGCCGCTTCGATCTCGCCGAGTTCGATGCGGAATCCGCGGATCTTGACCTGGAAGTCGGTGCGACCGCGATAGTCGAGTTCGCCGTCAGCGGTCCAGGCGACGAGATCACCGGTGCGGTACATGCGGGCGCCGAGCTCGGAGAACGGGTCGGCGACGAAGCGGTCCGCGGTGAGGTCGGGTCGGCCGAAATATCCGCGGGCGAGCTGTGCGCCCGCCAGATACAACTCTCCCGCGACACCTACCGGGACCGGACGCAGACGGGCGTCGAGGACGTAGACCCGGCTGTTCCATTCGGGCCGGCCGATCGGGACCGTGGTGCGATCGGCGGTGGTGACGCGGTGGTCGGTGATGGAGACCGCGGCCTCGGTCGGGCCGTACAGGTTGTGCAGCGCCGCCGGGTTCGTCGCCAGGAAACGCTGGGCGGTGGCGGCGGGGAGCGCCTCGCCGATGGCGAGTACGCGCCGCAGCGAATTCGGCAGGACACCGGCGGATTCGGTGAGCAGCGCATCGAGCATCGACGGCACCACGTGCAGGGTGGTCACCGAGTGCGCGGCGAGCACGCGGAGCAGGTAGGCGGGGTCGCGATGGCCTTCTGGAGCGGTGATCACCAGGCGGCCACCGCAGATCGCGGCCGACCAGAATTCCCAGACCGACAGGTCGAAGGTGGCGGCGGTCTTCAACAGGACCGAGTCATCGGGGCCCAGGCCGAATGCTGCTGTCTTCCACCGCAACTGGTTGACGATGGCGGCGTGCGAGACGGCGACGCCCTTCGGCTTGCCGGTCGAGCCGGAGGTGAAGATGACGTAGGCGGTGTTCCCTGAGCGCAACACACCGATGCGCTCGCTCGCCGCGATCGGGGCGGCTGACACCGCCGACAGCTCCAGGGTGTCGACGGCGATCACCGGTGCGCTCCGTGTCGCGTCGACGCCGGCGGTGAAACCGTCACGCGTGGTGGTCAATACGCAGGTCGGGGCAGCGGTCGCGAGCACATGCGATACCCGATCGGCGGGCTGGCCGGGATCGACGGGAACGTAGGCGGCGCCCGCCTGCGTCACCGCGTACATGGCGACGACCAGCTCGGTCGAGCGTCGCATCGCCAAGGCGACCCGGTCCTCGACAGCGACGCCCTGCGCGATGAGATGTCGCGCCAGCTGATTCACGCGGGCCGCGAAGTCACGGTAGGTGAGCGCGGCGCCCTCGGCGTCGACGAGCGCCACACCGTCCGGGTTCGCGGCGGCGGTGTCGGCGAACAGGGCAGGCAGCGTCGTGGCCGGGGTGGCATGGCCAGTCGCGTTCCAGTCGTGCAGGATTCGCGCACGCTCGGCATCGGAGAGCAGGTCGATGTCGTCGACGGGGCGGCCCGGCGATGCGGCGATCGCGGTGAGTACTCGCGCGAAGCGCTCCGCGTAGGACTGTGCGGTCGACTCGTCGAAAAGGTCCGTGGCATAGGTGAACACGCCGCTGATCCCCTGCGCCACGCCGTCACTGTCGTAGCCGTCGGCGACGATGGCGTGCAGATCGAACTGGGACACCGCGAGATCCACGTCGACGCCCTCGACCGCGGTCTCGCCGAGTTCGAGGCCGGAGCGGCTGAGGTTCTGGAAGGACAGGCCGACCTGGAACAGCGGGTGGCGGGCAGTGGAGCGGGCGGGGTTGATCGCCTCGACCAGTCGCTCGAACGGCAGGTCCGCGTTCGCGAAGACCTGGAGGTCGGTATCGCGCTGGCGGGCGAGCAGTTCGGTGAACGACTCACCGGTTCGCAGCGTGGTGCGAAAGACCAAGGTGTTGACGAACATGCCGATCAGGTCGTCGAGCGCGGCCTCGCCACGACCCGCGACGGGCGTACCGACCGCCAGATCGTCGGTGCCCGCGAGCCTGGCCAGCGTCACCGCGAGGGCAGTGTGCACGACCATGAACAGCGTCGCGCCCTGATTGCGCGCCACGGCCAGGAGGGCCCGGTGGGTGTCGGCGTCGACCTCGATCGGGACGCGACCGCCGGCGAAGGACTGCACGGCGGGACGCGGCCGGTCGGCGGGCAGGTCGAGCTGGTCGGGCAGCCCGGCCAGCGCGCCACGCCAGTAGGCGAGCTGGGCCGAGGCCAGCGATCGCGGGTCGTCCTCGCTGCCGAGCAAGGCCCGCTGCCACAGCGCGTAGTCGGCGTACTGCACGGCCAACGGCGCCCACTCCGGCGCGTCACCCGCCGAGCGGGCCGCATAGGCGAGCATGAGATCCCTGGTGAGCGGGGCGAGTGAGGACCCGTCACCGGCGATGTGGTGCACGACCACCGCGAGCACCGCTTCGTCGCCACCGAGCTCGAACAACGCGACCCGCAACGGCACCTGGCCGCGCACATCGAACCCCGACGAACCGAACTCGCGCATGGCGGCGGTGAGCTGCTCGGGCGCGATCGAGCACACCTCGAGCCGCGGCGTCGCCTCGGTCCCGGCCAGAATCTGCTGGATCGGCCCGTCGTCGGTCTCGGGGTAGATCGTGCGCAGGGTTTCGTGCCGGGCGACGAGGTCGGCCACGGCGGCGCGCAGGGCTTCGACATCGATGGCACCGTGCAGCCGCACCGCCATCGGGATGTTGTAGGCGACCGATCCCGGGTCGAACTGATTGAGGAACCACATCCGCTGCTGGGCCAGCGACAGCGGAATCCGTGCGGGCCGCTCCCGGGCGGTCAGCGCGGGACGTGCACCCGCACCGGCGGATTCGGCGAGTCGCCGGGCCAGCGTTTCCACCGTCGACGCCTCGAACAGCAGCCGGACCGGAAACTCGGTGTCCAGCGCGGCGCCGAGGCGGGCGGCGACCTGGGTGGCCATCAGCGAGTTGCCGCCGAGGGCGAAGAAGTCGTCGTCGAGGCCGAGCTGCGTGTAGCCGAGGTCGAGCACCTGAACGAAGGTGCCTGCCACGATCTCCTCGACCGCCGTTGTGGGAGCCCGGAATTCGGCGTGTTCGAGGATCGGTGCGGGCAGCGCCCTTCGGTCGAGCTTGCCGACCGGGGTGAGCGGAATGGTGTCGAGTGCCATCAGCACGGTCGGCACCATGTGCGCGGGCAGGCTGCGCTCGGCGAAGGCGGTGAGCGCGGCGTGGTCGACGGTCGCGCCCGGGGCCGCGTGCACGTAGGACACCAGAATGGTGGCGCCGCTGTCGAGTTCGTGGCCGATGGTGGCGGCGAAGTCGAGGCTCTCATGGGCCGAGAGCACCGCGTCGATCTCGCCGAGTTCGATGCGGAAACCACGGATCTTGACCTGGAAGTCGTTGCGGCCCACATAATCCAACGCGCCATCGGCGGTCCAGCGGACCAGATCACCGGTGCGGTAGAGGCGAGAACCGGCCGGGTCGAACGGATTCGCGACATAGCGAGAGGCGGTGAGGGCGGGGCGGGCGTGGTAGCCGCGGGTCAGCTGGGCGCCGGTGATGTAGAGCTCGCCGGTGACGCCGGGCGGAACGGGGCCGAGCCGGTCGTCGAGGACGTATTCGGCGACCCCGTTGATCGGGCCGCCGATGGTCATCGGGTCGCCCGGTTTCAGCGGCACACTGATGTTGGTGACGATGGTCGTCTCGGTGGGCCCGTACACGTTGTGGAATTCGCGCAGGGTGCCATCGGCGAGGGGAATCGCCCAGCGCCGCGGCAGATCCGGCGCAACCGCCTCGCCGCCGACCGCCACCACCCGGAAGTCGTCGAGTCCGTCCGGGTCGATCGAGGCCAGCGCGGCCGGCGTGATGAACGCGTGGCTCACCCGTTCCCGCCGCAGCAGCGCGGCCAGATCGTCGCCGCCGTACACACTCGGGTCCACGATCACCATCGTGGCGCCCGCGCCGATCGCCAGCAGCAGCTCCAGCAGCGACGCGTCGAAGGACGGCGACGCGAAATGTAGCGTGCGCGAGGTGGATTCGACACCGTAATGCCGACGCTGCTCCTCGCTGAACCCCGCGAGCCCGGCCTGCGTCACCGCGACGCCCTTGGGCAGGCCGGTGGAGCCGGAGGTGTAGATGAGGTAGGCGAGATCCTCGGCCCGCACCGGACGAAGCCGGTCGGCGGAGGTGATCGCCTCGCCGGAGAGGCTGTCGAAAGGGTCTGCCTGGTCGGTGCCGTAGAGCCGGCCACCCGCAGGCCGAGCGCCGTTGTCGCGCGTGTCGCCGGTCGGCTCGGCGTCGAGTCGGAGCCATTGCACCTGGGCCGGAAGTCCGTCGGCGACGGCCGCGACGGTCAGTCCGAAGACCGCGCCGGAGTCGGTGACCATGTGCGCCACCCGATCCGGGGGGTAGTTCGGGTCGACGGGGACGAAGCCCGCACCGGTCTTGGTGACGGCCCAGACGGCGAGGACCGATTCGATGGAGCGCGGGATTCCGATGGCTACCAGGTCGCCCGCGCCGATGCCGCGACCGATCAGGAAGCGGGCGATGCGGTTCGACCGCTCGTCGAGTTCGGCGTAGGTGAGGCTGCCGAGGGTGCGGGCGGCGTCGGCGAGGACGACCGCGAGACCGTCGGGGTTGGTCTCGACCGCGGTGGCCAGCAGCTGTGCCAACGCGGTGACGCGCGGGCGACGCGTACGAACCGGTCGGGTTCTTGCCGGTCGTGTCATAGCTGTTCCACCTCACCCATCACCGAAACTTGTTGTCCCGCAGCGGGGCCCCCGCACTGCGGGCGCCGCTCACGCCACCGGGGCGCGCAGATCTCCGAGTACCAGCACTGCCTCGGCCGCTCCCGGATTGCCCGGTGCGGCATCATCGGCGATCAGCGCCTGCAGATCACCGAGCTCGGCGGTATCGAGCGCCTCGATCCCCACCCGGTCACCGAACAAATGGGTTACCCACTCCTCGGCCAGTGACGCCGACAATCCGTTGGCTACCCCGATGTCCGCGACACCGGGCACCAGCACCATCGACGCGCCCGCAACGCCCGCGGCCACCGGCTCGACCAGCGCCGTGAAGCTGTCGACGGAGCCGTGGCCGAAGGTGCGGGCTTCGAAGGTCAGGTCGGTGTCGGCGCGCACCTGCGCACCCGCCGTGGCGAGTTCGTCGTAACTGCGGGTGCCGTCGGCGCCGACAAAGGCCGGGTCACCGCCGCGCAGAGCTCGGGTGCGGTCGGCGTAGGTGACCGGGCGAGCGGACTGTGTGGACAGTTCGGTCTTGATCGCCGGGTCGTCGAGCGAGATCCAGTCGACGCCGCGAGGTTCGCCGACGGTGATACTCAGTTTCGCGGCGGGTTCGGCGGGCGACTCGGTGCCGGTCACCGGGACCACGGCCGCGCCTGCCTTGAGGATCGCCCAGACCGCGACGGCCCAGTCGACGCCACGCGGAAGATCGACGGCCACACCGTCTCCCGGCCCGAAGCCGCGCCCGATCAGCAGCCGGGCCAGGCGGGCGGAGCGGGCGTCGAGCTGCTCGTAGGTCAGCGCGTCGTCGCCCCAGACGAGCGCGGGGCCCTCGGGATCGTCCTCGGCGGCGGCGGTGAAAGCCTGCGCCAGAGTGGTGCCGCCCGACGGAGTGCTCGGCGCGGGCGCCTTGGCCGCGCCGGCGAGCAGCCGGGTGCGTTCGGACTCGTCGAGGATGTCGATGTCGCCGATCCGGATCTGCGGGTCGGCGGCGACGGCGGTCAGGATGCGGGCGAAGCGGGCGCCGATGCTGCGCACGGTGGCCTCGTCGAACAGGTCGGTGGCGTAGTTGAACAGCGTCACCAGCTCGTCGGGATCACCGGCGGCGGTGAAGCGCGGTTCGACGTCCACCTGCAGGTCGAACTTGGCGGCGATCGCGGTGTCCAGCGCGTTCACGGTGAGGCCGGGCAGTTCGAGCGCGGCCGCCTCGTTGTTGCTGAAGGTGAGCGCCACCTGGAAAAGCGGGCTCTGCGCACTGCCCCGTCCGGGCGCGACGACCTCGGCGACCCGCTCGAACGGCAGGTCGGCATTGGCGAACGCGCCGAGGTCGGTCTCCCGCGCCACGTCCACGGCCTCGTCGAAGGAACCGGCCGGATCGAGGGTGGTGCGCAGGGTCAGGGTGTTGACGAACATGCCGACCAGCTCGTCGAGCGCCCGCTCACCGCGCCCGGCGACAGCGGTGCCGATGGCGATGTCGGATGTGCCCGACAAGCGGCCGAGCAGCACGGCCAGCGCCGCGTGCACGACCATGAACAGCGACGACTTGTGCTCGCGTGCCAAGTGATTGAGGGCGGCGTGCACCTCGGCAGGCAACCGCAGCTCGGACGTGGCGCCGCGCAGGGTCGGTACCGAGGGCCGCGGGCGGTCCTGTGGCAGTTCCAGCAGCGGCGGCACGTCGGCCAGCTGGTTGCGCCAGTAGTCGAGCTGGGCGGCGGCCAGGGATTCGGGCTGCTCGTCGTCACCGACGACCGCCCGCTGCCACAGCGCGAAGTCCGCGTACTGCACTTCCAGCGGCGTCCACGCCGGGCTCTGGTGCGCGGCACGAGCCACGTAAGCGGTCATCAGATCGCGGGCGAGCGGGGCCAAGGACGCGCCGTCGGCCGAAATATGGTGCACCACGACAACAAGCAGCCACTCGGCCGAAGTCCCGTCGGTGAGCAATCGCGCACGCAGCGCAACCTCACGCGTCACATCGAAACCGGCACCGGCCAATTCGCCCGCACGAGTGAGGACATCGGTGGTCGTCTCGACCTGGAGCCCCTCGGGCAGCACATCGGCCACGGAGAGAATCTCCTGGAAAGCCCTGCCGTCGGACACCGGGAAGTAGGTGCGCAGCGACTCGTGTCTGCCGAGCACGTCGGTGACCGCGGCGCCGAGGGCGGCGATGTCGAGCTCACCGGTGAGGCGGATCGCGAAGGGGATGTTGTAGGAGCCCGAGGCGGGATCGACCTGGTTGACCACCCACATGCGCTGCTGAGCCAGCGACAGCGGAATGCGCTGTGGCCGTTCGGCGGCGACCAGCGGCGGTCGGGCAGCGGCACCGCTCGCCGCACCGACGCGCGCGGCCAGGGCCGACACGGTGGGCGTTTCGAACAGGTCGCGGATGGCGAGGTGGGCGTCG
>NZ_JBHWZY010000130.1:0-11352 GCF_042727815.1 Nocardia sp. NPDC060220 | reverse complement strand
GCCGACATCCCCGACCTGGCCGGGCGAATCGCGGTCGTCACCGGCGCCAATACCGGACTCGGCTTCGAAACCGCACGAGCCCTCGCCGCGCGAGGCGCCACCGTGGTGCTCGCCTGTCGCGATTCCGGTAAGGCGGCCGACGCTGCTGAGCGCATCGCGAGACGGGCACCCGGAGCGAAGGTCGACACGGTTGCTCTCGACCTGGCGTCTCTTGCGTCGGTCCGTGCCGCGTCCGAGACGGTGCGCAGCCGCTACGACCGCGTCGATCTGCTGATAAACAATGCCGGTGTCACCGGGCTGTCCGGCACGACCGAGGACGGATTCGAGAGCCAGTTCGGGATCAACCATCTCGGCCACTTCGCGCTCACCGGACTGCTGCTGGATCACCTCGTCGCAGCCGAGGCCGGGCGGGTGGTGACCGTCAGCAGCATCGGCCACCGCTTCGGGCGAATCGATCTCGACGACCCTGCGAGGTCGGCTGGAAATGCTTATGCCGTATCGAAATTGGCGAATCTGCTGTTCACCTATGAGCTCGATCGCCGGCTCGCGGGAACGTCGGCCTGCGCACTGGCCGCTCATCCCGGCGGCGCGAGCACCGAGGTGTTCCGGTACTCCCCGGCGGTCTTCCGTCTGCCGAATCTCGCCGTCGCCCGCCTGTTCGGGCGCACCCCCGCCATGGGGGCGCTCCCGACTCTGCGTGCCGCGACCGATCCGGCCGCGCAGGGGAGTGAATACTACGGACCCTCAGGACTTTTCGAGATCGGCGGCTATCCGGGGCGGGTGCGCTCCAGCTCTCGCTCGATGGACCGCGAGAGCGCTCGGCGACTCTGGGAAGCTTCCCAGGAACTGACCGGTGTCCGCTTCCTCGGGTGAGTGGACAGTCGGGGCTACGGCAGCAGCACGATCGAGCCGGTGGTCTTGCGCGCCGCGAGATCGCGGTGAGCCTGGGCCGCGTCGGCCAGCGGATAGGTGGCGCCGATGCGGAGATTCAGGGTTCCCGCGGCGATCCAGTCGAAGACATCGGTGGCACGCCACAGGAATTCGGTGCGATCGCGGGTATAGGCGCCGAGGGACGGGCGGGTCAGCCAGAGCGAACCGGCGGGGTTGAGGCGTTGCGGGTCGAAGGGCGGGACCGCGCCGCTGGCCGCGCCGAACAGGGCGAGGGTGCCGCGGATTCGGAGGGCGGCCAGGCTCGCTTCGAAGGTGCTGGCCCCGACACCGTCGTAGACCGCGGCTACGCCGATGCCGTCGGTGAGGTCACGGACGCGGGCGGCCAGGTCGTCACCGTAGCGCAGGACGTCGGTGGCGCCCGCTTCGCGGGACAGCTTCTCCTTGGCGTCGGTGGAGACCGTGGTGATGACCCGGGCGCCCTTCGCGACGGCCATCTGAGTGAGCAGCAGACCGACTCCGCCCGCGCCCGCGTGGATGAGAACCGGGTCGCCGGGTTCGGGCGTGAACACCGATTCGGTGAGGTAATGGGCGGTCATGCCCTGCAGGAGGGCGGCGGCCGCCACGGCCGGTTCGACGTCGTCGGGCACCTTCACCGCCACGGCCTCGTCGACGGCGACCAGGTCCGCGTAGCTGCCGGGCGCCGACGCCCAGGCGACGCGGTCACCGACGGCGAACTCGGTGACATCCGAACCGATCGCCACCACGCTGCCCGTGCCCTCGGAGCCGGGGATGTAGGGCGTCGCCTGCGGATACTGGCCCGTGCGGAAGTAGATGTCGATGTAGTTGACGCCCACACCCTGGGTCTCGACCAGCAGCTGACCGGGCCCGGCCTGCGGGTCTGTCAGTTCGACGTACTGCAGGACCTCGGGACCACCGTGCTCGGAAACCTGAATCGCGCGCATGAGTCCTCTTTCTACACCCCGTGTTCCAGGCCACTCGAGGCTGGACTGGAAACTACCTGCCGGTAAACTGCGGTTCATGAGTACAACCGCCGCCCCCGAGGCCGTGAAGGTGCCGGCCGAGGTCGAGAAGTCCATCGTGAAGTTCCTCGCCCAGCACGGTGGTTCGGGAACGGCCGTGCTGCAGTACATCGGCAAGCAGGGCGTGCGGATCACCCTGGTCGGCGCCGACGGCATCCTCGGCGACCGGGTGGTCGGCGACATGGCGACCGCGAAGGCGCTCGTGGAGCGCGTCGACGGCCTCGCCGAGACCGACGAGTGGAGCCGCGAGCTGGGCTCGATCGTCACCCCCGCTCCATCGCACTGGGCCAAGATGGCCGGCTGGGTCGCCCATCAGACCAAATTCCCGAAGGCGCGCAACTGGAAGTTGTTCGCGGGCGCCTGATCTCCGCGCCGTACCACGAGCATCGAACGGCCCACGATCGAATACTCGATCGCGGGCCGTTCTCGTTGTGTCGCGGGTTGTTTCGGCGCGCTCGGTCAGTGCACGGAAGCCTGCGCCACCGCGGGAGCGTCGACCTTTTCCCGCGTTCGCAGCGACGCCCACAGTGCGGCGGTCGCTGCGGTGCACGCCGCTGCCCCGCCGACGTGGATGGCGACGAGCGCGGCGGGCACATCGGTGAAGTACTGCACGACGCCGACCAGCCCCTGGGCGAGGACGATCGCGAGCAGGACGAACAGCCGCTTGCGGATCGCGGGGGTGATCCCTACGGCGAAGAGCCCGAACGTGAGTCCGATGAGCAGCGCGAGATATCCGATCATCAACTGCGAATGCAGGTGCACCAGGGTGACGATCTCGACTTCCAGTCGCTCGACCTGCCGCTCGATGCTCTTGTCGCCGGCATGGGGCCCGGCCGCGGTGACCAGCGTGCCCGCGATCAGCACACCCGCGAGGGCCACGCCGGACAGCGCGGTGAGCCAGCGCAGGGGAGCGGGTACCTGGACGGTCTCGATGCCGTCGTCGGGTTCGCAGATCTTCGCGTACAGCACCACCGCCAGCCAGACCATCACCATCGAGACCAGAAGGTGCACGGCGACGGTCCACCACAGCAAGCCGGTGCGCACGGTGATACCGCCGATGATCGCCTGCACGACCGTGCCGCCGGGCATCAGCCAGGCATAGGTCAGGACTTCCCTGCGCCGCCGTGCCCGGATGACGGCCAGCACGATCAGCCCGGCGCACAGCGTCACCGCGAAGGTGAGCAGCCGGTTGCCGAACTCCACGGTCTGGTGCAGGACGGGCACCTCCGATACCCCGATGGGGGTGAAGCTGCCGGGGAAGCACTGCGGCCAGGTCGGGCAGCCGAGGCCGGAGGCGGTGACGCGCACGATCGCGCCGGTCACCGAGATTCCCGCCTGGCTCAGGATCACCGCGATGGCGATGAGCCGCTGCACCCGCAGCGAGGGGAGCGGCAGCCGGTCGACGAGGCCAACGAAGGCGCGATACAGCACGTCAGGAATGGTACCGGCCAGGATTTCGACGCTGATACCAGGGCTACTACAGTGCGTCGTTGGTCACGTCAGTGGAACCGGAACAGCCGGGTCGCCAGCCATCCGCACACCACGCCCCACGCCGCGAGCACCGCCACTGCGAACCAGTCGATCGACCCCGTCAGCGCCGTGTCCAGCGCGAAAGCCAGCGCCCCGGACGGGATGAGCCGCGCGATCACGGTCAGGGCGGTGGGCAGGGTGTCGCCGACGAGGACCAGGCTGGCGATGCCGAGCATGATGAACCACAGGATATTGGCCAGCGCCAGCACGACCTCGGCCTTGAGCGTCCCGCCCAGCAGCAAGCCCATCGCCGCGAAGGTGGCCGTGCCGAGGGCGATCACCAACGCGCCGAGGGCGAGTCCGCCGATCCCGGGCCGCCAGCCCAGCGCCACACCGATCGCGCCGAGCAGCATCGCCTGCAGCACCACCACGATGAGCACGGCGGCGCACTTGCCCGCGATCACGCCCCAGCGGGGCAGCGGTGTCGCGCCGAGTCGTTTGAGGGCGCCGTAGCGGCGGTCGAAGCCGACCGCGATGGCCTGGCCGGTGAACGCGGTCGACATCACCGCGGTCATCATCACCATCGGCACGATCCGGTCGACCCGGTGCTCGCCCAGGTCGCCGAACGGCAGCAGGGTGAGCCCGACGAGCAGGGTGATCGGGATGAACATGGTGAGCAGCAGCTGTTCGCCGTTGCGCAACAACAGTTTCAGCTCGAGCCCGGTCTGCGCGGTGAGCATCGTCGCGCGCGAGGCGGGCCGCGGATCGGGGGTGAAGGTGCCGGGCAGGAAACGGCTGGTGGTCTCGCTCATCCGCGCAGGTCCCGTCCGGTCAGTTCGAGGAAGACGTCTTCGAGGCGACGCTGGTCGATGCGGATGTCGGTGGCCAGCACGTCCATCCTGGCGCACCAGGCGGTGACGGTGGCCAGCACCTGCGGGTTGATCTCGCCCTCGACGAGGTAGGTGCCCGGTGTGGTCTCGCGCGGCGAGAAGCCTTCCGGGAGAGCCGAGGTGAGCAGGTTCAGATCGAGTTTCGGTGGGGCGCAGAATCTCAGCTGGCCCGCCGCGCCGTGGGCGGTGACCTCGGCGGGCGTGCCCTGGGCGACGATCTGCCCGTGATCGATGATGACGAGCTGGTCGGCGAGCTGCTCGGCCTCGTCCATCATGTGCGTGGTGAGCACGACGCTCACACCGTCGCGGCGCAGGGCGTCGATGAGTTCCCAGACGATCAGCCGAGCCTGCGCGTCCAGACCGGCGGTGGGTTCGTCGAGGAACACGATCTCGGGCTTGCCGACCAGCGCGCACGCGAGCGCCAGACGCTGCTGCTGACCACCCGACAGGCGGCGATAGGGAGTGCGGCGATTGTCGCGCAGGCCCAGCGTCGACAGCAGCCAGTCGGGGTCGATCGGATCGGCGGAGTAGGACGCGACCAGGTCGAGCATCTCGCCCGCGCGGGCGCCGGGGTAGGCGCCGCCGCCCTGCAGCATCACGCCGATGCGCGGACGCAACTGCTCGGAGTCGGCGATCGGGTCCAGGCCGAGGACGCGGACCGTGCCCGCGTCCGGGCGCACGAAGCCCTCGCACATCTCGACGGTGGTGGTCTTGCCCGCGCCGTTGGGCCCCAGCAGCGCGAACACCTGGGCGGGCTCTACATCGAACCGGAGACCGTCTACCGCTGTGGTCTCGCCATAGCGCTTGACCACACCGTCGACGCTAACGGCGGGTCCAAGGCGTGTTGTCACAACTGCGCCTCGCTGACGCTCGGCTCCGTCGCGCCAAAAGGTGCTGTGCCCTTGGTTCGCTCGCTGCGCTCCCTCACGTTGTCACACGGTAAGCCGTGCCCTCCTGTGACGGAGCCGACACCCCCGGCTGCGCCCGCCACGGCAGCGTGTGCCGGGTGAGCGCGAAGAACAACGCGAAGCACACCACGGCGGCGAGCGCGGCGCCGATGATCTGGAAGACCTGGAATTCCGCACCACGCGGCATCACCAGCATGGAGACCACCGCCGAGAAGGCGACGGCGGGCACGCGGAACACCGGCTGGGTGGCCCAGGCCGCCAGCGGCACGATCGCCCAGAGCAGGTACCAGGGCTGGACCACGGGGAACAGCAGCACAATGGCCGCGAGTGAGACGCCGAGCGCGCCGACGGGATGGAGCCGGCCCATACCGGTGGCGACGAGCATGCGGACTGTCACGTAGCCCGCGACCACCGCGGCGATGGGCCGGGTGATCGACAGCAGCGCGGTGGTGTGGTCGCCCAACCCGAGCAGCACACCGCCGAAACCGGTGACGATCCCGATGATGGTCGGCAGCGACATCCAGCTCCGGACGGCATTGGCGACGCTGAGGGTATTGACCCAGCCGAAGCCGAGCCCGCTGGCGAAACCGATGAGAAGCGTTGTCGCCACGGCGATGACGCCCAGCAGAGCCGCGGCCTTGACGACGGCGGTGAGCGTGCCGCCCCAGCGTCTGGCCAGTGCCATGCCGACGAAGCCGAGCGCGATGATGGAGGTGAGCTTGATCGACGACGAGAGCGTGATCACCACCGCGCCACCGATCAGCAGCCCGTAGGCCCGGGCGTCGAAGGGTGGCAGATTCATAGCCGTCAGCCGGTCGGGTCTGCCTCCTCCGCCGTAGATCGCGCGCAGCATGAGCTCCACCCCGGCCAGCATCAGCCCGAGCATCAGCGCGTCGTTGTGCACGCCGCCGACCAGGTGGAACAGCACCAGCGGATTGGCCGCGCCGAGCCACAGCGCACTCACCGGCGCCACCCCGCAGCGCACCGACAACCGCGGCAGCGCCCACACGATCAGCGCCACTCCGGCCAGCGCCAGCAACCGGTGCACCCAGACTCCGGCGATGATGTTGTCCCCGGTGAGCTCCGCGATACCGCGACCGATCCAGAGGAACAGCGGACCGTACGGCGCGGGCGTATCGCGCCAGATCGTCGGCACATTGTTGGTGAGCACATTGTCGATTCCGAGCCCGGCGACGGGGCCTTCGGAATAGGGGTCGATGCCGCGGGCGGCGATCTCGCTCTGTGCCAGATAGGAATAGACATCGTTGCTGAACATCGGCGGCGCCACGGACAGCGGAATGATCCACAGCAGCAGCGTGCGGTCCAGTTGCGAGCGGCTCAGCCGGTGCAGTGGCGAACCCGCGAGTCCGCCGATCGCGAAGCGTCCGAGCAGCAACCACGCACCGATCACCAGCGCGGTGCCGAACATGCACATCGCCAGCGATCCGGTGTGCGCTCGCGCGAAGATGCCGAGCACCCGCACGCCCGAGACCGGGTTCTGGTGCACGGGTTGGGCGCCGATGCCCAGCGCCGCGATCGCCATCAGTACCGCGCCGGTCGCGCCCATCAGCCGGATCCGGTCCAGTTGCGCGCGTTCGCTCTTGTCGAGCCCGGGGACCTCGGTCTCGTCGCGATGCAGCACCGCGACGGTGTGATCGCGCGCCGACACGTCGAGCCCGAGAGCTCGCCGCCCGACCGCCAGTGTCTTGCGCGCCGCGCCCTCCAGTACCGCCACGAAGTCAGAGCCTAGTGTGCGGGGACCCGACAGGGTTCGTCAGTCGTTCACGCACCGGGGGCGCGCCGGTCGCGGCAGACTACCTGGGTGCTTCGACGGGGGTCGGCGCGGTCACGGCCGGCGGTCCGACGAACGCCGGGTCCGCGCGCAACGAGAGCGCGGCGGCGACGATCACGCCCACGCAGATCAGCGCTACCGCGCCGAGCGCGGCCCAGCCGATGCGCTGCGCGGATCGCTGATCGCGGGCCGACAGCCAGCCGGGTACGAACAGGATGCCGAGCGCGCTCAACGTGCCCGCGGCCAGACCGCCGAGGTGACCCCACAGCGAGATTCCCGGGATCGAGAAGCTGATCAGCACGTTCACACCGATGACCACCAGCATCGGGGTCGGGCTCTGCCGCAACCGGATCAGTGTCACCGCGACAGCGCCGAACAGGCCGTACACCGCACCGGAGGCGCCGGCCGTCGCCGTCACCGAATCCGACAGCGCCATCACCGCCGCCGACCCACCCAGCAGCGAGACCAGATAGACGCAGCCGTACCTGACCCTGCCCAGCACCTGCTCGAGGTCGCGCCCCACGACATACAGGGCGAACATGTTGACCAGCAGATGGATCGCGCCGTAATGCAGGAACCCCGACCCGAGCAGCCGCCACCACTCGCCGTCGGCCACCAGCAGCGGCACCAGGACGAACTCCCGGAACACCGACGACCCGCGGTAGTTGTACATCGGGCTACCGGCCTGCGCCGCGGTGAGCACATAGACCAGCACATTGACCGCGATCAACCCGTAGGTCACGTACGGAACCGCGCCGCCCTCGCGCGCGCCGCCGACGGTCCGCACCGGTCGCACGTCCTGCTGCCCCTGCCGGACACAGTCCACGCAGTGCTGCCCGACCGCCGCCGGACGCAGGCAGTCCGGACAGGCGGGCCGCCCGCATCGCGTACACGCGAGTCCGGTAGGCCGATCAGGATGACGGACACACGTGGGTGTGAGCGGGTTCGACACCCTGCCATCGTGCCAGACCGCCCCCTGCGCCCGCCGGGTTCGCCACCGCGCACCCGGACCGTCGCTCGCCGCGTTGTGGTGCGAATATCTCCTGCGAGCAACGCCGTGCGAGCGTGCCGGGCGGACCGTTCGGCACCGAGTGCGGTGTTGCTGGGCGCCGGGTGGTCGCGGTTGCCGACCTGTGCGATGGGTCACCCGGCCGAGCGGCCGGGATCGGTCCGCAGGGGCCGCACCTGGGGTTTTATCGGGCGGGGGAGCGCCCCGATGATCTTCATCGCAGGTCAGGGCACCCTTTGTCAGGTGACCCTTATTAGATTTAGGGAAGCAATTCCGCCACACTGGTGTTGTGAAAACCGTGGGTTTGCGGACAGGCGTGGAAAGTGACGGTCGTAAGACGACCGGCGCTCGGTCGTCGGCTGTCCCCGCGGCGACCGCGCACGAAGGGCAGACCAGGGCGGCCATCGTCCAGTTGCTGCTCGAGCAGGGGCCGATCACCGCGACGGCGATCGGCACCGAACTCGGTCTCGCGCCCGCCGGGGTGCGTAGGCACCTCGACGCGCTCATCGACGCGGGCCAGGCTCGGGCGAGCCGCTCGGCGCCGTGGCAGCAGAAAGGGCGCGGTCGACCGGCCAAGCAATACCAGCTCACCGCGGCGGGCCGGGGCAACCTCGGGCACGCCTACGACGATCTGGCCGGGGCGGCGATTCGCCAGCTCGGCGAGATCGGTGGCGACGCCGCGATCGCCGAATTCGCGCGCAAGCGGGTTCGCGTGATCGTCGACGGCATCGAACCCGTCACCGACCACACCGCACCGGTGATCGAGGCCAAGGTCGAGGAGATCGCGGAAGCGTTCGCCGACGCCGGTTTCGCCGCCACCACCCGTCAGGTCGGCGCCGGTGTGCAGATCTGTCAGCACCACTGCCCGGTGGCCCATGTCGCCGAGGAGTTCCCGCAGTTGTGCGCGGCCGAATTGGACGCTTTCCGCGACCTGCTCGGTACCCACGTGCAGCGCCTTGCGACGATCGCCAACGGCGATTGCGCCTGCACCACCCACGTACCGCTGGTCGCGGTGCCGAAGACCCCAACCGCCGCACAGCCCGCGGCGGGACGAACGAACGACTCCGGAAGGAGTGCCGAATGACGACCTCGACCGACCAGGTACAACCGCTTACCCAGGACGAAACCATCGCCTCGCTGGGCACCTACGGTTACGGCTGGTCCGACTCCGATGTGGCAGGCGCCAGCGCCCAACGTGGCCTGTCGGAGGCTGTCGTTCGCGACATCTCGGCCAAGAAGAGCGAAGAGGAGTGGATGCTCGACCTGCGCCTCAAGGCGCTGCGCATCTTCGACCGCAAGCCCATGCCGAACTGGGGTTCCAACCTCGAGGGCATCGACTTCGACAACATCAAGTACTTCGTGCGCTCGTCCGAGAAGCAGGCCGAGAGCTGGGAAGACCTGCCCGAGGACATCAAGAACACCTACGACAAGCTGGGCATCCCGGAGGCGGAGAAGCAGCGTCTGGTCTCCGGTGTCGCGGCGCAGTACGAGTCGGAGGTCGTCTACCACTCCATCCGCGAGGACCTGGAGAAGCAGGGCGTTATCTTCCTCGACACCGATACGGCGTTGAAGGAGCACCCGGAGATCTTCCACAAGTACTTCGGTTCGGTCATCCCCGCCGGTGACAACAAGTTCTCCGCGCTCAACACCGCCGTCTGGTCGGGTGGCTCGTTCATCTACGTGCCGCCGGGCGTGCACGTCGACATCCCGCTGCAGGCCTACTTCCGGATCAACACCGAGAACATGGGCCAGTTCGAGCGGACGCTGATCATCGTCGACGAGGACGCCTACGTCCACTACGTCGAGGGTTGTACAGCGCCGATCTACAAGTCCGACTCGCTGCACTCCGCGGTCGTCGAGATCATCGTGAAGAAGGGCGGCCGCTGCCGCTACACGACCATCCAGAACTGGTCGAACAACGTGTTCAACCTGGTCACCAAGCGGGCCAAGGCCGAAGCCGGCGCCACCATGGAGTGGGTCGACGGCAACATCGGCTCCAAGGTGACCATGAAGTACCCGGCGGTCTGGATGACCGGCGAGCACGCGCACGGCGAGGTCCTCTCGGTCGCGTTCGCGGGCCCCGGCCAGCACCAGGACACCGGCGCCAAGATGCTGCACCTGGCCCCGCACACCTCCTCGACCATCGTGTCGAAGTCGGTGGCGCGTGGCGGCGGTCGCGCGTCGTACCGTGGTCTGGTCCAGATCAACAAGGGCGCCAACGGTTCCAAGTCGACCGTGAAGTGTGACGCGCTGCTGGTCGACACGATCAGCCGCTCCGACACCTACCCCTACGTCGACATCCGCGAGGACGACGTGACGATGGGTCACGAGGCCACGGTCTCGAAGGTCTCCGAGGATCAGCTGTTCTATCTGATGAGCCGCGGCCTCACCGAGGACGAGGCGATGGCGATGGTGGTGCGTGGCTTCGTGGAGCCGATCGCCAAGGAATTGCCGATGGAGTACGCATTGGAACTGAACCGGCTCATCGAGCTGCAGATGGAAGGGGCCGTGGGCTGATGTCGACGCTCGAGACGCCGATCCAGAATCCTGGCGCGGGCGCCGCGGTCAACAAGGGCGAGGTCTTCACCTCGTTCGACGTGAACGCATTCGAGGTCCCGTCGGGTCGCGACGAGGCGTGGCGGTTCACCCCGCTGCGCCGTCTGCGCGGCCTGCACGACGGCACCGCTGTCGCCGATGGTCAGGCTACCGTCGAGGTGAGTGAAGTCGCCGGTGTCACGGTGGAAACGGTGGGCCGCACCGACTCTCGTCTCGGCCAGGCCGGTACTCCCGCTGATCGTGTTGCCGCCCAGGCCTATTCGGGTTTCTCCGAGGCGACCGTGATCACCGTCGGCCCGGAAACCGAAGTGTCGGACCCGGTCACCGTCACCATCACCGGTCCCGGTGAGGGCAAGACCGCCTACGGTCACCTGCAGGTGCGCCTGGACAACTTTGCCGTCGCCACCGTGGTCATCGACCAGCGCGGCGGCGGAACCTACGCCGAGAACGTCGAATTCGTGCTCGGTGACAGCGCCAAGCTCACCGTCGTCGCGGTCCAGGAATGGGACGAAGACGCCGTGCACGTCACCGCGCATCACCTGAAGCTGGGCCGTGACGCGAACCTGCGCCACGTGTCGGCGACCCTCGGTGGCGACCTGGTTCGCCTGTCGGGCACCGTGCGCTACGCCGGTCCCGGTGGCGAGGCCGAGCTGTTCGGCCTGTACTTCGCCGATGCCGGTCAGCACTTCGAGCAGCGACTGCTGGTCGATCACGCCGAGCCCAACTGCAAGTCCAATGTGCTGTACAAGGGTGCGCTGCAGGGTGATCCGGCCTCGCCCAAGGGTGACGCTCGCAC
>NZ_JBHWZY010000129.1:0-11376 GCF_042727815.1 Nocardia sp. NPDC060220 | reverse complement strand
GATGCGACGAAGGAGCGATTCCGCGGCGCCTAACCGGCGGCCCCTCAGGGCCGCGGACACGCGCGCGCCAGCGCGCCAATAAACACAGCGTCAAACCGTCCAGGACTACCTATCCCCTGTCATCCCCACCACTACCACCCCGCACGCCTACCACCCCGCAGCCAGGCAATCACACCCGCAACCGCAACCGCACCAACCTGCACAGCCCCCGACATCCGCACCGCACGCCGCAGATCCGCGGCAGTGGGCGCCGGCCCGTCACCCAGGGTCGGCCGAAGTTCGGTCCCGTGCCGATACTGCGTGCGTCCACCCAACCCGATACCGAGCGCACCCGCCATAGACGCCTCGACAACCCCCGCATTGGGACTCGGGTGCCCGGCAGCATCACGCCGCCACGCGCGCAACGCACCCGAAGGTCTCCCGCCGACCAACGGAGCGAGGGCAGCCGTGAGCAGCCCGGTGACCCGGGCAGGAACAAGATTGGCAACATCGTCGGTACGAGCAGCAGCCCAGCCGAACCGCTCGTACCGCTCGTTCCGGTACCCGACCATCGCGTCGAGAGTGTTGACCGCGCGGTACCCCAGCACCCCCGGCACACCCGCGACCGCGCCCCACAGCAACGGCGCGACCGCCGCATCCGAGGTGTTCTCGGCGATGGATTCGAGCGCGGCGCGCGCAAGCCCCTCGGCATCGAGCACAGACGGGTCCCGCCCACACAGCGAAGGCAACAGTTCGCGGGCACCGACGAGATCGCCGGCATCGAGACGATCGGCCATAGCGTGTCCAGCACGAACGAGGCTGCGACCGCCCAACGCGGTCCACGTAGCCACCGCGGTCAGCAGCACAGCACCACCCGCGCCTCTCCCGCGGATAGCGAGCGCACCGATCCCGACCACCGACCCGACCGCGATCACCTCGTGCACCACCCCGGCACGTCGATCGTCGGCATAGGTCTCGGCTTCCAATGCCACTGCCGCCGAACCGAACCCGGCTACCGGATGCCACCGCCGTGGATCGCCGAAGACCCGATCGAGCACAAATCCCAGCACCAGCCCGACCGCCGTCGGTGTCCCGTTCCGCACCGGCCGAGGGTAACCCTCGACCCGAATGTCACACCCGCGACCACTGCTTCGTCATCACTGTGACGGCACTTCTAGACTCGCCGGGACCGAGCAAGATCAACCGAACGGGCCACACCATGACCGCACCGCAGCCTCTCGATCAGGCCGAACTGGCCCGCCGCTTCGAGGAACACCGTCCCTACCTGCGGCGTCTCGCCTACAGCACACTCGGCAGCATCAGCGACGCCGAAGACGTGGTGCAGGACGCGTGGCTGCGCCTGCAACGGCAGTTCGACGCGGGCAAGGCGGACGAGATCGACAACCTGCGTGCCTGGCTCACCACCGTCATCGGCCGCCTCGCCCTGGACCAGCTCGGGTCCGCGCGCGCTCGCCGCGAACAGTACGTCGGCGAGTGGCTGCCCGAACCCGAGGTCACTTCCTGGGACGATCCGGCCGACCGCATCTCCCAGGACGAACGCGTCACGACCGCGCTGCTGGTCGTGCTCGAGTCGCTCTCGCCCGCCGAACGCACCGCGTTCGTGCTGCAAGACGTGTTCGGCATGACCAGCCCCGAGGTCGCCGAGGTGGTCGGGCGTACGCCCGCCGCGGTCCGGCAGCTCGCCTCCCGTGCCCGCAAGCACGTCGAGAACGGCACCCCACGTTTTCCCGCTTCGCCCGCCGAACAGGAGAAGGTCGTCTCGGCGTTCTCGCTGGCCTGGCGCTCGGGTGATCTGAGTTCGCTGCTCGGCATTCTCGACGAGAACGTGGTCCTCACCGCCGACGGCGGCGGCAAGGTGCCCGCCATCCGTCAGCCGGTGCGCGGCGCGGAGCTCATCGCCAAGATGCTGCTCGGCTGGTACACCGCCGCGAACGGCTGGGGTCGTGCGGTGCTGGTCAACGGCATGCCGGGCCTGGTCGTCTTCGACGGCACCAACTTGGGCGTCTTCTCGTTCGTCATCGACGCCGGTCGCGTCGTCGCCATCAATGTGGTGCGCAATCCCGACAAGCTGCGCGACCTGCCCATCGACGGCGACCCGGACTGGTACCTGGGCGGCGGCCGGTAGCCGCGACGCGGCCCGGTTACGCGCCGAGGGAATATCCGTGCGCGGCCGCGACTTCGGCGGACAGCAGCTTGCCGTCGACGGCCGTGAGTCCAGCGGCCAGGCCGGGGTCGGCGGCGCAGGCTCCGCGCCAGCCCTTGTCGGCGATCACCGAGGCGAACGGCAGGGTGGCGTTGGTGAGCGCCACCGTCGAGGTGTGCGGCACCGCGCCCGGCATGTTCGCCACGCAGTAGAACAGGGAATCGGCCACGGCGAAGGTCGGATTCGCGTGGGTGGTCGGCCGGGTCGAGGCGAAGCAACCGCCCTGGTCGACGGCGATATCGACGAGCACCGAGCCGGGCCGCATGCGCGCGACGAGTTCGTCGGACACGAGTTTCGGCGCTTTTGCCCCCGGCACCAGCACCGACCCGATCACCAGATCCGCGGCGACAACGGCTTTTTCGATCTCGAGCGCATGCGAGGCGAGGGTGCCGACCCGACCGGCGAAGCGAGCGTCGAGCTCACGCAGGCGCGCCAGGTTCGTATCGAGCACGCTCACCACGGCACCCATCCCGACCGCGATACTCGCGGCGTTCGTCCCCGCGACACCGCCGCCGAGCACCACCACATCGGCCGGTCGCACCCCGGGCACACCGCCGAGCAGCACGCCACCGCCCCCCATCGGCGCCATCAGGTGGTAGGCCCCGACCTGCGCGCTGAGCTTGCCCGCCACCTCACTCATCGGTGCGAGCAACGGCAGCGACCCGTCGGGCCCGCGCACCGTCTCGTACGCGATGGCGACAACTCCCGCGGACAGGATCGCGTCGGTGCACTCCTTCGATGCCGCCAGGTGCAAGAAGGTGAACAGCACCTGATCGCGGCGCATCAGTGAGTATTCCCGCGCGATAGGCTCTTTCACCTTCACCACCAGATCCGCTCGTGCCCAGACCTGATCGGCGTCGGCCACGATCCACGCACCCGTGGCGCGGTAGTCGTCGTCAGCGAAGCCGGACCCGGCACCCGAACCGGCCTGCACGAGCACCTCGTGCCCGTGCGCGACCAGTTCGGCGGCGCCCGCCGGGGTGAGCGCCACCCGGAACTCCTGCGGCTTGACCTCCGTCGGCACCCCGACGACTACGCCCGTTCGCGTCATCGGGCAAGCCTAGGACCTGGGCCGGAGCTCAGCCGTCGGCTCGATCGCGTGTCGCGGCAGCGCCGATTACGCCGGGGCTGGAACCGGCGGGCTGGACGTCGTTTCCGGGGCCGTCGCCGGAACGGTGGTGGTGGTCGGCGGTGCTGTTGTCTGCGTGGTCGTCACCGCGGGTGGCGTGGTGGTCGGGGCGAGGGTCGTCGTGACCGGCGGGACCGTTTCACCACACTCGTTGTGGCCGCAGGAGTCTGTTCCGCAATCCGGGCCGGGCACACAGTTGTACCCGGGCGGGATACCGCATTCGTTGTGACCGCAGGAGTCCGTTCCACACTCAGGCCCCGGTACACAGGTGTACCCGGGCGGGATCTCGCCTTGCGCGGGCGACCCCGGCGCGGCCTGCGTGGGTGAGTGGTAATACGACGACTCCGGCGTCGATCCACCACCCGAACCTCCCGGAACAGTGGATGCCGCGGGCGAACTCGTCGGCGTCACCGACGGCGTCGCGGTGACCGACGTCTTCGAAACCGAAGTCGATCCGGAATCACCGGAGTCACCACCGTCCGACGAACAGGCACCGACAGCGAACACCACCACAGCCATCAGCACACCGAGCGCAATCCGGAACAGGTTGCCCCTCAGTAACTTCCGCAACATGTCTTCTCCTCAGCCCACGGACCCGCACCTGGCAGGAGCAGGTGCGGGTCGCACGAAAGATGTTAGATAGCAGAACTATTCGTTGAATCGCCGCTCACACGGAAAACATTTCACCTCGCACCGGCACGATCAGCTGATGCGCGCGATCGGCGTAGGCGAAGGTGCGCTCGAGATAGTCCAGCGACTCACTGAAGTGACCCCATCCCTCCGCGTGCACGGCGACGATCACGGCATCGCCGAGCGCCGCGGCGGCCGCGACGGCGGTACGGGCGTTCAACGTGACGTCACTGTCGCCGAACCGCCCCACATTGGCCCCGCCGATGTTCAGCACCGCGGCATCGATGCGCCCGACCCGCTCGACGATCCGCTCCACCAACTCCACCGAGGCGTTGTCGCCGGAGACGTACACCGTGGGCTCGCCCGGCGCGCGCAGCACGAATCCGGTGACCACACCGCTGAGCGGCTCGCATCCCGGCGGCCCGTGCAGTGCGGGCACCGCGGTGACCTCCACCGCGCCGACGGTCACCGTCTCCCACGGCGCCAGGCCGCGCACACCCTCGATCCGGCTCGCGGCATCCGGTGTCGAGAGGACCGTGTCGACCTCGGCGAGAAGCGCACGGCCCGCGGTGTCGAGGTTGTCGGCGTGCTGGTCGTGCGAGAGGAGCACGATGTCGATCGTCCCGATCTCCTCGACCGGTACGGCCGGGCCGCTGAGTTTGTGCAGGGTGATCGGACCCGGGTAGTCGCCGGGCTCGTCGAATGTCGGATCGGTGAGCCAGGTCAGTCCGCCGTAGCGGAAACGCAGGGTCGGGCCGCCGATGTGCAGGGCGGCTGCCAGGGCGGGGCGGGTGATCATCTCGGTCATGCCGATAACTCTCGCCGAGCGGGCCCACCGCCCGACAGTGGCCTGCAGGCCGTACACCGATAAGATCGGGCCATGACCTCGGTGGCCGTGATCGCGTTCGACGGAATCAGCCCGTTCCACCTGTCGGTGCCGAGCCTGGTGTTCGGCCGATCCGGTACCGGCGTCGACGACACGTCGCCCTATGACGTGCGGGTCTGCGCCGAAGAGCCCGGAACACTGTCCACCGCAGCCGGTTTCGACATCACCGTCCGATACGGCCTCGATACCGTGCGCACCGCCGACCTGGTGGTCTTTCCCGGATGGGTCCGTGACCAAGGGATTTCGCCCGCGCTGAACGAGGCGGTCCACACCGCCCACGCCCACGGCGCCCGGCTGGTCGGCCTGTGCCTCGGATCCTGGGCGATCGCGGCGACCGGGCTCGCCGACGGCCGCGAGGTGACCACCCACTGGGCCGCCGCCGACGCACTGGCTCTGGCCTACCCCGACGTCCACGTGCGCGCCGACACCCTGTGGAGCGATCTGGGCGACGTGATCACCTCCGCGGGCGTCGCCGCCGCGCTGGACTGCTGCCTGCACATCGTCCGCACCGACCTCGGCGTCCGCGCTGCCACCGAATTGGCACGATCATTGGTCACCGCCCCGCACCGCCATGGCTCGCAGGCGCAGTACATCCCGATCGCGGTGCCCGACGACGATCCCGACGATCCGATCGAATGCGCGATGGCCTGGGCTCGCGCCCGCCTCGACACCGCCGTCGACCTCGACCACTGGTCACGCGAGGCGCTGATGTCGCGGCGTACCTTCACCCGCCGCTTCCGCGATCGCACCGGCACCAGTCCCCAGCAGTGGCTCCTGCAGCAGCGCATCGACCATGCCCGGCTGCTGCTGGAATCGACCGACGACACTGTCGACCGGGTCGCCCGCGACACCGGCTTCGGCAGCACGGTGAGTCTGCGTCACCACTTCCACCGCGTGCTCGGCACGTCTCCGGCGGCCCACCGTGCGCAGTTCCGCGGTGCGGCGCAATAATGACGTTCATGATCATCAAGGTGAGCGGGTTCACTCCCGAGATCGACGACACTGCCTGGATCGCGCCGAACGCGACCGTGATCGGGCGGGTGCGTCTGGGCGCCGAGGTCGGCGTCTGGTACTCGGCGGTGCTGCGCGGCGACCTCGAACAGATCAGCATTGGCGCGCGCACCAATATCCAGGACGGCTGCGTGCTGCACGCCGACCCCGGTTTCGCGCTCACCGTCGGCACCGGGGTCTCGGTGGGACACAACGCGATTCTGCACGGCTGCACCATCGGCGACGATGTTCTCGTCGGCATGGGCGCGACCGTGCTCAACGGCGCGGTGATCGGCGCGGGCAGCCTGATCGCGGCCAATGCCCTGATTCCCGAGGGCGCGCAGATTCCGCCCGGCTCACTCGTGGCAGGAGTGCCGGGCAAGGTGCGCCGCGAACTCACCCCGGCACAGCAGGACGGCATCAAGCTGAACGCGGCGGTGTATCTACACAATCTGACCAACCATCGCGATGCCGAGGTGTTGTGACCCGTCACACTGAGCAAGTGACCAGTAGGGAACCCTGATAGCATTTGTCCTGCGTATTGCGTCCGATCATAAGAGTGGCGATCGGCACCGGATACGCGAGGCAGGAGGTATCACGGTGGCTTACGTGCATTCCGGTGTGCGCCGAGCGGCGGGACGGCTCAGCGTGGCCGATATCGCGGCCCAGCCCGGCGGGGTCGAGGCACTCCAATCCCGTGTTCACGAACTCCGTTCTCGCGGAGTACATTTCGCGGCCAATGCGATCGAGCAGGAGATGGCCGCCTTGGATCTGCCGCCGCGGGGATAATGGGGTAATGCCTACCGTTACGTCGATCCTCGCGCGGATACTCGAAAAGCCTGTCACCGACGGGGAGAAACTGCTCGACAGCGCGCTGTCGGCATTTCTGGACTTCGGGATCAAGCGCACGAGCATGGGCGAGATCGCGCGGCGGGCCGGCATCAGCCCGGCCACCCTCTATCGGCGGTACGAATCCAAGAACGAGCTGGTCGAAGCCGTCGGCGTGCGCGAGGCGCAGCGCTATGTGGCCGAGATCGATGAGCGAGTACGGGCGGTCACCGAACCCGGCGAGCAGCTCGTCGAGATCTTCGTCGCCTTCGTCACCACCATCGCCGGCAATGAACTGCTACGCCGGTTGCTCAGCACCGAGCCGGAGATCATCCTGCCCCGGCTCACCACCGACGCCGGGCCCATCCTCGCCGTCGGGCGCGCGTATCTGGCCGAGAAGCTGCGCGAGCTCCAGGTCAGCGCGCCGGTGCCCGAATTCGATCCCGATCTGGTCGCCGAGATCATGGCGCGACTCGCGCTGTCGCTGGCGCTGACCCCCGACGGACTCATTCCACTCGACGATGCCGAAGCCGGGCGCGAGTTCGCGCGGCGCACGCTGCTACCGATGGTCGGTCTGCGCGACATCCACTGAGACGCCGAAGGCCGCCGCCACCACCTCGTCGATACCCGAATCAGCCACCGGTACACCGTCTTCCAGCAGGGCGCGCACCCTTCGCACGACCTCACCCGCCGCCGGACAGCCAGGATCGGGCACCGGCAGTCGCGCCACGTACTGGGTGATCCAGCGGCGTCTGCCCGAGTACAGCCGGTTGCCACAGACGGCGTCGTAGAACCGCAGTCCCAGTGCCGAATTCGCCACGCCCATCAGCAGGTACGCCAGATCGATGGCCGCGCGGCCCGCACCGAGATCGGTGAGCGAGATCCAGTAGCAGTCACCGTTGACCACCGCACCCGATCGGTCGAGGGCGAATCGCGGACGTTCGCTGATGTCGGGAAACACCAATTTCGGTGCGCCCCAGAGATGCGGGCGCTGTGGAACCCAGATCTCGAACCACTTCCGGCCGCCGTCGAGTACGTAACGTCTGCCCGACAGAGCTTGTTCGTGTGATTGTAAATATGCTGCCGCACAAGGGAATTCGGAAAGGTCGATCGGGGTGCGGCGCGGCTGCAGCAGATCGTAGGGATAGAGCACCTTCGTGCCGCGTGCCATCGCGACTCGCCAGGGTTGCAGATCATGGTGAGTGATCAACTCCCGCAGCAGTTCCGGCTCCGGCGTCGGGTCCATCTGATCCCAGCGGTCCGAGATGAACACCCGATCGGCCGTCGTCTTGATCCCCACCCGGATCCGCGCGGCCTCCCCGAACGAGCGCCAGGTGCGATCGGCGATCCGGCCGAGCCAGTGATCGACAGCGGGGCGCGACATGCGCCACGCGGTGTCACCGTGACGGCCGGATCGGATCCCGCCGCGCGGGGCGAGCAGCCCTGCCGGCTCCGCACCCACCGTCGGCGGGGCAGTCACCGTGGCCGACGGCTGCGGCGACCGCACGTCTGTCACAGGCGCACGGGCCACCACGTCGCCAGTCGCCAGCACGCCGACCTCCACCGCGAACACCCGCCCCCCGGCGCCGACTCGGCAGGCATCGTCGCCCGCCAGCGCGTCGAAAAGCTCGGTGGTGCAGTCGGGTTCGATCCCTGATTCCTCATAGACCGAGACATAGCGGCAGTCGGGTGGTCCGGTGGCACGCAGGGCGACGGTGATCGCGGGCAGCACCGCGGCGGCGAAGAGTTTGGTGTCGCCGAGGTCGTAGAGCTCCACCGGGGTCAGTTCATCGGTGAGAATTCGGCGCAGGTTCGATCCGGCCCGAGTGGTGAGAAAGCGGTTGGCACAGAGCAATCCGAGCACGCCCCCGGCCCTCAGCAGCCGCGGCGCGACGGCGACGAAGGGATGGGTGAGGTCGATCCGCCCGCGCAGGCCGAACTGTTTGCTCAGCAGCTGAGCGGTCGCTCCGCCCAGCTGCTGGGTCCGGACGTACGGCGGATTGCTGATGATCAAGTCGAAGGAGCCGTCGGCCAGTTGAGCGGAGGCTGCCAGGAAATCACCTGCACGGCAGTCTATTTCGACACCGAGCGCGTCAGCCCGCCCGACGGTTTCGGCGACCGCCTGTCGATCCAGGTCATATCCGGTGAGGTGAACCGTCACATCCGGTGCGTTCGAGGCGATTTCCCGATGCACCGCCAGCAGCAGCTCGCCATCCCCGCAGGCCGGGTCGAGCACACGCAGCGTCGTGGCGCGTGGCGCGTGGCGCAGCGCCCGTCGCGCCAGGAACCGCGCGAGTTCCGGTGGCGTGTAGTGCCTGCCGTGCCGTTTGCGCTCCTGCGCGTCGCGGGCCTGCAAAGCCATGCGGTCGATTGTGCCCCGGAACTGCCCCGATTCGCCGCAGGCGCGAGCCGCCCCCGAGCGCAACGTCCTCACCTGCCCAAACGTGACCGATGTTTTCAAACGGTGGGCTGCACCACTTCAGCAGGGGTGGAGCGACCACCGAGCGATCGGTAACGTCTGTCCGGTTTCACCCCGCGACACCGAATCTAGGACGATGCCGAGAATCAGCACGCTGACCGCCGCACTCACCGCAGTAGCCCTCACCGTGCTGCCCGCATCGTTACCGGCCATGGCGCAGGCCGACCCCGCACAATACGCGCCGACCATGCTCATCCTCGATGCTTCCGGCTCGATGGAACGGCCCGATCAGGGCGGCACCATGATGGACTCCGCGAAGCGGGCCGTCCGCTCGTTCGTCGCCTCCGCACCCACCGAATCCTCGGTCGGACTCACGACCTACGGCACCGGCACGAGCAATTCCGAGGCGGACAAGGCGGCCGGTTGCCGCGACGTCCAAGTGCTGCAGCAGCCGAAGATCATCGACAAGCCCGCCCTCACCACCGCTGTCGACAGCATCCACGCGCGCGGCTGGACCCCGATGGGCACCGCGCTGCGCCGAGCCGCCGACGCACTGCCCGATTCCGGTCCGCGCTCGATCGTGCTGGTCTCCGACGGTGACGACACCTGTTCCCCGCCCGACCCGTGTGAGGTCGCCAAGGAGTTGAAGCAGCAGGGCGTCGACCTGATCGTGCATTCGATCGGCTTCGCCGTCGACGACAAGGCGCGCGCCCAGCTCACCTGTACGGCGCAGGCCACCGGCGGCACCTACAGCGACGCGGCCGACGGCGCCGCGCTGGAACGCATTCTGCCGCGGGTGAGTACGGCCGCACTGCGCGATTACCAGGCCACCGGCACGCCCATCACCGGCACCGGCAGCATCGGCACCGCACCGGTCGCGAAGCCCGGCCAGTACCTCGACACCCTCGGCCAGCGGGAGAAGCGGTACTACGCGGTCGACGTACCCGAGGGCGCCACGGCCTACTTCACCGGGATCGTCTCGTTCCCCCGCGGGCGAAGCACCTCGGCGACCGAAGACATGAACGCACTCGACCTTCGCCTCTTCGGACGCGAGAGCGTGGAGTGCGGCATTCGCGAGCGTGAACTCGAGACCAGATCGAGCGACGGCGCCACCCTCACCATCGCCAAGGCCTTCGACGGCGCGGCCAAACCGCTGTTCGAGTCCGACAAGTGCACCGGCGCCGGTCGCTACACCTTCGAGCTGACCTGGGATCTGGTGTCGGAGGGCTCCTCCGATCGGTTGCCCGTGGAGATTCTCGTCGGCATCGAACCCGGCGTCACCGATCCCGGCCCGGCGGCCTCGACCACCAAGACCGCGTTCGCCGAACCGACGTCGCCTGCCCGGCCGGTCGGCGGCAGTGGCTCGTTCACGACCGCCGCCACGCTGCCCGGCGGCGGCAGCTACACCGACACCGTGCAGTCGGGCGAGTACGTCTTCTACCGAGTTCGGCTCGAGTGGGGACAGGGCCTGGCCTACCGGGTGCGTTTCGCCGAGACCGGCGGCGCCAACCGCATCGCGGCCTCGAACGTGACGACCACGCTGTACTCCCCGCTCGGCACCGAAATCGGCTCCGACACCAACGCCTATACCGGCCGATCGGGCGCCGAACTTCGCCTGGCATCGGTGCCGGTCCGCTACGCCAACCGCGACAGCTACGACGTTCGCGCGCAGTCGGTGGCAGGTTGGTATTACCTCGCGGTGAAGGTCGGCATCCCGACCGGCGCCGACGCTCTGCCGCCGACACCGGTACAGCTCGACGTCACCGTGGCCGGTGCGGCGGAGCCCGGCCCGACCTATATCGGTGCCAGTGCGCAGCAGGCAGCGGAACAGCCTGTCGCCGTGAGCGGTCCGGCGACGATCGCCCGGCCGTGGGCCTGGTACGTCCTGATCGGGGCGGGTGTAGCGCTGGTCGCCGGCATCGGTATCGCGATCCTGGTCGTCGGCCGCCGACGCGGCTGATCCGCGCCCGCCGGCACCCGAACTCGTGGTGCCGGCGGGTTCCGCGGCAGCGGCGGAACTGCTAGATTCAGTCTCGAAATGAGACCAGTTCTCCGTACCCGAGGGAGCCACGCGATGGCGCAGACCGACCACGACAGCAGCGATTTCGCCACCCTCCAGCGGCTGGCCGACGAACGCTGGAGCTGCCGTCAGTTCACCGCCGAACAGGTCGACCGCGCGACCATCGAACAGCTGCTGACCCTCGCCCAGCGCACGCCGTCGTGGTGCAATACCCAGCCCTGGCAGGTCGTGGTCACCGCGGGCGAGGGCACCCAGCGGTTCCGCAAGGAAC
>NZ_JBHWZY010000128.1:0-11450 GCF_042727815.1 Nocardia sp. NPDC060220 | reverse complement strand
ATATCTCGGGGGCCGCGGTCGCGGAGGAACCTCAGCTAGCCGAAGCAACCGCGATCACTGTGTCGCCGAGCCGGGCCACGGTGTCCGGGTCGCTCCACGACCCGGTGATCGACACACCGTCGGCCACCACCTCGGCGCCCGCCTTGCGCAATCGATCGGCCAAGTCCTGATTGATCACCTCACCGGGCCCCACCGTGATCACCGCAACCGGTTTGCCCCCGACGGCCGGCGCCGACTCCGGATTGGCCAGCCACGCGATCACACTCGCCGCCAGCGGCGCCACGGTCTCGCCCTCGGCCGCGAACAGCAGCACACCGTCGGCTTCCAGCGTGGAGCGGCGCAGCTGGTTGGCGATCAGTGGCCGCCCGTCCTCGGTGTCGATCGCGGCACTGTAGGCGGGCAGGGTGTCGAGCTCGGCCAGGCTCACCACGTCGATGTTGTTGCGGATCGCGACCTGCTGGGCCTCGGTGGCCAACTGCTGCGTCGTGGACGTCTCGCCGGGTTCGGCGATGAGTGCGAGCAGATATGACATCGGTTGTCCCCCTACTTCGCGTGCTCGATATCGCCGATCGACGCCAGTGTCTTTCGCGGGTGCTGGTTCATTGTCATCTCCTCGACAGAGTTCAACTCGACGGTGTGACAGTCACTTTCACGCTCTTCATCATCGGCTGATCGCTCTCGGTGCTGTAGTCGCCGATCGCGCACAGCACATTCATTTCCGGCATGTACCCGGCGGCGCAGCCCGGCGGAATATCGTAGGTGACGACCTTGTACTTGGAGAGCGATCGCGTCGACCCGTCACGGGCGGTACTGGTGATGTCGACCTCGTCGAACTCTTTCAGGCCGCGGTCGCGCATATCGCGAGAGTTCATGAAGACCAGCGTGCGCAGGTTCTTCACCCCGCGATAGCGATCGTTGCTGGTGTAGATGGTGGTGTTCCACTGGTCATGGGAGCGCTGCGTGGCCAGGGTGAGCACCCCGGCCGGGTTGGTTGTGTCGGGCAGCGTCGCGGCGGAGAACTCCGCCTTGCTGGACGGGGTGAGGAAGATCAGCTCCCGCGCGGGTTGCCGGATCCGGAATCCGAGTCCCAGTCGCACCCGCCGGTTGTAGTCCTCGAAACCGTCCAGGACCTTCGACATGGTGTCGCGGATGCGGTCGTAATCCTCGACGTAGTATTCCCACGGCGTCTTCGTCTCGGGCAGTGTGGCTTTGGCGATACCCGCCAGAATCGCGGGCTCCGACAGCAGATGTGGCGACGCGGGCTTCTTCATGCCCTTGGACAGGTGCACCACGGCCATGCCGTTCTCCATCGAGACCACCTGCGGGCCGCTGCGCTGCTCGTCGTATTCGGTGCGCGCGAGGCAGGGCAGAATCAGCGCGCGTTTGCCGTGCACGACGTGGCTGCGGTTGAGCTTGGTGGAGACCATGACGGTGAAGTCGGCCTTCTGGAACGCCTCGAAGGTGTATTCGCTGTCGGGCGCGGCCTGGACGAGGTTGCCGCCCATGCTCATGAAGAACTTCAGCTTGCCCTTCTGCAGCGCCTCGATGGCGGAGACGACGTCGTAGCCGTTGGCGCGCGGCACGTGGATCTCACACACCGTGGCCAGCCGGTCGAGGAATGCGGCGGGCGGATTGTTGTCGATGCCGCACGTACGGTTGCCCTGCACATTGCTGTGCCCGCGCACCGGCGACGGTCCCGCGCCTTCGCGACCCAGGTTGCCCCGCAGGAGCAGCAGGTTGACGATCTCGCGGATCGTCTCCACGCCGTGCTCGTGCTGGGTGACGCCGAGACACCAGCTGATGATGCTGCGGTCGGAGTCGCAGTAGATGCGGGCGGCCTTGCGGACCTCGGCCTCACTCAGGCCCGACTCGGTCTGGATATCGGCCCAGGTGGTCGCCTCGACTTCGCGCACGTACTCGTCGAAGCCGACGGTGTAGCGCTCGATGAACTCGTGGTCGAGAGCCTTCTCGTCGGTCGCGGACTCTTCGAGGACGGCCTTGGCCATGCCGCGGATCAGCGCGAAGTCGCCGCCGATGCGCACCTGCAGGTTGAGCGTGCCGGTCTTGGTCGGGTGGAAGGTGGCCATCGCGAGGAAGTCGTGCGGGATGATCGTGTTGCGCGAGCCCGCTTCGATCAGCGGATTGACGTGCACCACCTGGGCGCCGCGCTTGTAGGCCTCGGCGAGCGAGGTCAGCATGCGCGGCGCGTTCGAGGCGACATTGAGGCCCATCACGAACAGCGCGTCGGCCTTGTCCCAGTCCTCGAGGTCGCAGGTGCCCTTGCCGGTGCCGAGCGAGGCCTGTAGAGCTCGGCCGCTGGCTTCGTGGCACATATTGGAGCAGTCGGGCAGATTGTTGGTGCCGTACTCGCGCACCATCAACTGGTAGAGGAACGTCGCCTCGTTGGCGAGTCGGCCCGAGGTGTAGAACGCGGCCTCGTTCGGGTCGGGCAGCTCGCGCAGCGCCTTGCCCACCATCTCGAACGCGTCGGCCCAGCTGATCGGCACATAGTGGTCGGTCTCGGGGTCGTAGACCATCGGCTCGGTGAGCCTGCCCTGGTCCTCGAGGTCGAAGGAACTCCAGGTGGCCAGCTCGGTGACGGTGTGCTGGGCAAAGAATTCGGGAGTGCACCGCTTGTGCGTCATCTCCCAGGTCACGTGCTTGATGCCGTTCTCGCACACGTCGAGGACCAAGCCGTCGGTGGCGTCGGGCCACGCGCAGCCCGGACAGTCGAAGCCGCGTTCCTGATGGTTCATCTTCAGGATGGCCTTGGTGCCGATGAACGGCTCGTGTTCCTTGCCGACCATGAACTTTCCGACCGCGATCGCCGCGCCCCAGCCCGCCGCCGGATGGTGGTAGGGCTTGGCCTTCGGCACGGCCGCCCGGTCTGCTGCTTCGCTCGGGCCCCGATCGGGATCCCAGATGGTGTGCGGACCGTCAGCCATGTCAGATCTTCCCTTCGCGGTGAATGCGGGTCGAGAAAGATGTGCCCTGTCCAGTGCCTCGGTTGGATTCTCTACCGTCGAGATCACGGAAGGGCGTAGGTAACTTTCGTCGTGTCGCTCGGCGGCGTCCAAGTCCGATTTCCGACCGGTCGATCGGTCGCGCTTATCACTCCCGCTATAGCGCCGTTTTCGCCGGTGCGACCGGGATCACCGCAGGTTGACGGCGTGCGCGCGGATCGTGCAGGCTTGATCATCGGCCCTACGGGCATGTCCCGCGACCGACTTCGGAGGAACCCTTGCGCACCACGCGAACACGGGCGCGCCAGATTTACCAACGGTTCGTCACCGAGATCGATCATCTGCCCGCCGCCCGCGTTTTCGTCGGTCTCGCGATCCCCGGCCTCGTGCTGATCGCGGTGGGCCGCACCGACCTGCTCATCTACGCGGTCTTCGGTTCGTTCACCGGGATGTACGGCTTCGCGGAATCGCCACGCCGGCGCTTGATCCACCAGAGCGAAGCGGCGGTGATGCTGGTCGGCGCCGTCGGCGCCGGCATCCTGCTCGCGCGCCTGCATGCCCCTCCCGCGGTGCTGGTGTCGGCGGTCGCGGTGTTCGCCGCGGTCGCCTCGCCGATCACCGACCGCCTCGGCTTGCGGCCGGAGGGGCCGTTCTTCGGGATCTTCGCGTTCGGCGCCATCGCCATGGTGGCCGGGGCGCAGCGCGATCCGCTCCTGGCGCTGGTGCTGTGCGCGGGCACCGCGATGCTGTGCGTGATCGTCGGCTATCTCGAGTCGACGCGGCGAGTCCGCCGGGCCGGCATGTGTGCGATGCGGATACCGATTCCGCCGCATCGCACCGGAGGGGTGTCGTACGTGCAGGCGGGACGCTACGCGCTGGCGATCTCGATCGCCGGCGGGATCGGGCTGCTGCTCGGCGTCGGCCATGCCAATTGGGTGATGGCGGGCGCCGCGGTGCCGCTGGCCGCCGCCAGCTCCCGTGACCGGATCACCCGCGGCATGCACCGGGTGGTCGGCACGTTCATCGGACTCGCGGTCACCGCGCCGCTGCTGATCCCGGGTCCGAGCCCGGCGATGCTCGGCCTGGCGATCATCGCGCTGCTCTACCCGACCGAATTGTTCATGGCCCGCCACTACGCGGTGGCGATGGGCTTCTTCACGCCGCTGATCATGTCGATGACCGAACTGGCCGATCCGTCCGATCCGCTCACGTTGCTCACCGAACGCGGAGTCGACACGGTGATCGGCGTCGCGGTGGGAATCGCTGTCGCCCTGCTCATTCGCGAACCCGCTACCCCCGCGTTACCCACCTTCGAGACGCCGGTATGCGAAACGTTGCATACTGTCGGCATGGCTGACGACAACGAGTGGTACTACTGCCTCAAGCACCACAAGGCCGAACAGGGCAAGGCCTGCTGGTACGGCGACCGGATGGGCCCCTACCCGGACCAGGCCACCGCCGAGAAGGCGCTCGAGATCGCGAAGGCGCGCAACAAAGCAGCCGACGACCAGGACGACTGACCCGCTCTCCGAATGCTGTTCCGTCAGCTCGAATACTTCGTCGCGCTCGCCCGGGAACGGCATTTCGCCCGGGCGGCGAAGGCCTGTTACGTGTCGCAGCCCGCGCTGTCGGAGGCGATCCGCAAACTCGAACACGAACTCGGCGTGCCGCTGGTCCGCCGCGCGCGCACGTTCGAGGGTCTCACCCCCGAGGGCGAGCGGCTGGTGCTGTGGGCCAGGCGGATCATCGCCGACCGCGAGGCACTCGAACACGAGGTCCGCGCATTGCAGACCGGTCTCACCGGTGAACTGCGGATCGGGGTGGTGCCCGCGGCGTCGAGCACCGTCGCGCTGCTCACCGACCCTTTCTGTACCGAACATCCGCTGATGCGGGTGCGGGTCGAGACGAGTCTGCGCTCGCCCGACATCGTCGAACGGATTCGCCGATTCGAGCTCGACGCGGGCATCGTCTACGCGCAGGGTGTCGACACTTCGGGCCTCACCCTCACCCAGCTCTACGCCGAACGCCACGTTCTCGTCGCGGGGAGCGCGCTCGTCGCGGGCCGCACCGAGATCTCCTGGGCAGACGCGCTGGAACTGCCGATGTGCCTACTGCCACCGGGGATGCGCGGTCGTCAGCTGATCGACGACGCGCTCGCGACACTGGGCCTCACCGCGGCACCCCAACTCGAGAGCGACTCGGTGGCGACACTGCTCGAACACGCCCGCACCGGGCGGTGGGCGTGCATCGTGCCGCAGCCGTGGGTCGCGGCGCTGGGACCCACCGCCGACATCCGGGTGTTCGAACTGGCCGACCCGGTGGTCACCGCGCAGATCGTGCTCGTCACCGCGGCGGTCGAACCCGGATCGGTGCTCACCACCGCCCTCATCGGCACCGCGCGGACCACCGACTTCGCCATCGCGCCGCGCCCGACAGCGGGCTGATCCCATTCAGCTATGACCGGGCAACCGTTGGGTACTGTGCACGACCATGACCACCCGGTCACGACGACGATCGAATCCGTCGCCGGACTCGCCACCGGTTGAGCGTTGATCCATCGCGCCGATCACCTGATCGGCAACCCGTGTTTGATCAGAACCCGCACAGTGAGCAGAGTCATGGGATGAGCAGAGTGACCGCACGGCGCAAGACGACCCGCCTGTCCCCGGCCGGGCGGATTCAGCGACCCGACACTCTCGCCGTCGAGGAGCCGCTCGAGATCCGGGTCGACGGCCGATCGCTCACCGTCACCATGCGCACCCCCGGCAACGACATCGACCTCGTCCACGGCTTCCTGTTCGGTGAGGACATCATCGGCTCGGCCGACGACATCGTCACCGCGCGCTACTGCGCGGGTACCGACAGCGACGGCCGCAACACCTACAACGTCCTCGATCTGCGCCTGCGCAATCCGGTGCCGATCCACACCCGCAATTTCCTCACCACCGGCGCCTGCGGCCTCTGCGGTAAGACCGCGCTCGACGAAGTGCGCACCCGCACCCGCTTCCCGATCCCGCACGATTCGGTGTCGATCAGCACCGACACCCTGACCGACCTGCCGAAACAGCTACGCGCCGGGCAGAAGTTGTTCGAGGCCACCGGGGGCTTGCACGCGGCGGGTCTGTTCACCACCGACGGCACGCTGCTGGCCCTGCGTGAGGACATCGGCAGGCACAACGCCGTCGACAAGGTGATCGGCTGGGCCGTGCGCGAGAACCGGGTGCCCGCGCACGATCTGGTGCTGGTGGTGAGCAGTCGCGCGTCGTTCGAACTGGCGCAGAAGGCGGTGATGGCCGGGATCCCGATCCTGGCCGCGGTGTCGGCGCCGAGCGTGCTCGCCGTCGACCTGGCCGCCGAGTCCGACCTCACACTCGTCGGCTTCCTGCGTGCCGAAACGATGAATATCTATACGGGCGAACACCGTCTGACCTGAGGGTTCGGTGCTCGAAGTGGGCGATCGGCATATGTCGCAGTACGGTAACGGTACGGGTCGCCAGCACCGAACGCCCCGGGGGAGTTTACAAACGAAAATGCTTCACATAATGAATAATGAACGACGCCATCACGTCCGGGTGGTGCTGTCCGCGTTGCTGGGCGTGGTCGTGCTCGCTACCGCGGGTTGCGGTACCGAGCCGAAGGCCGCCCGGTCGAGCGTGACCACCACGGTTCCCGTCGCCGATCCCGGCGCCGACAACGGCACGATCTCGATCGCGGTACCCGGCAGCCTGGCTGCCGATTTCAGCGAGCTCCAGCAGGGTTTCCGCGGGAGCGCGGGGCTGGCGATCATGCCGGTGGGCGGCAAGAAGATGGTCACCTTCGGCAACTGGTCCTCCGGTCCAGCCTGGTCGACGATCAAGGTGCCGCTGGCCATCGCGGCCCTGCGCAACAGCGCTTCCTACTCGTCGTATGCCTCTGCGGCGATCACCGCGTCGGACAACGGCGCCGCCGACACCCTGTGGGCCTCGCTCGGCAGCGGTGCCGACGCGGCCAAGGCGGTGGAGGGCGTGCTGCGCGAAGGCAGCGACACCCGCACCACCGTGCCGGCCACGCGCACCCGTGCCGACGCGTCGGTCTACGGTCAGGCCGAATGGACACTGGCCGACCAGGTGCGCTTCGCCTCGCAGCTGCCGTGCATCCCGCAGAGCGAGCGGGTGGTCGGGCTGATGCAGCAGATCATCGCCAGCCACCACTGGGGTCTGGGCGCGTTCGGCAGTGCCGAGTTCAAGGGCGGGTGGGGGCCCGACCCGGCGGGGAAGTACCTGGTCCGTCAGTTCGGTCTGATCGACTCGCCCACCGGCCGGATCGCGATCGCCTTCGCCGCACAACCGGATTCGGGCAGCTTCAACGACGGTATGGCCATGCTCGACAAGATGGCGACGCTCATCTCGGGGCACCTGAGCGAGCTGGCCGGAGGTCACTGCCCCTGATCGAGGCCGGTGCGGCAAGATGAACGCCATGCGCATCGGAGTCTTGACCGGAGGCGGAGATTGTCCAGGTCTGAACGCGGTGATCCGGGCTGTGGTCCGCACCGCGAACGGACGCTACGGCGATGCCATCGTCGGTTTCGAGGACGGGTGGCGCGGCCTACTCGAGGATCGAAAGATCCGCATTCACAACGACGATCGCACCGACCGCCTGCTCACCAAGGGCGGCACGATGCTCGGCACCGCACGCACCAACCCCGAGGTGCTGCGCGCAGGCCTGCCCAGGATCCAGCAGACCCTCGACGACAACGGCATCGAAGCGCTGATCCCCATCGGCGGCGAAGGCACACTCACCGCCGCGAGCTGGCTCGCCGACGAGGGCGTGCCGGTGGTCGGCGTGCCCAAGACCATCGACAACGACATCGACTGCACCGACGTCACCTTCGGCCACGACACCGCGCTGTCGATCGCCACCGAGGCCATCGACCGTCTGCACACCACCGCCGAATCCCATCAGCGGGTGATGCTGGTCGAGGTGATGGGCCGCCACGCCGGCTGGATCGCGCTGAACTCCGGGATCGCCGCGGGCGCCCACTTGACCCTGGTGCCCGAGGAGCCGTTCGACGTGTCGCAGGTGTGCGCGATGATCAAGGCCCGCTTCCAGCGCGGTGACAAGAGCTTCATCTGCGTGGTCGCCGAGGGCGCGCATCCCGCGCCGGAATCCGGATTCGCGTTGCGCGAGGGCGGGATCGACGAGTTCGGCCACGAGCGGTTCACCGGCGTCGCCCAGCAGCTGGGGTCGGAGATCGAGCGCCGCATCGGCAAAGAGGTGCGCACCACGGTGCTCGGCCATATCCAGCGCGGTGGCAGCCCCACACCCTACGACCGCATTCTCGCGACGCGGTTCGGGGTACACGCGGCCGAGGCGGTGCACGCGGGGCATTTCGGTCAGATGGTGGCGCTGCACGGCACCAATATCGGTCTGGTTCCGCTGTCGGAGGCGACCAAGCAGCTCAAACGCGTTCCGCCGGAACGGCTCAGCGAGGCGTCGGCGTTCTTCGGCTGATATCGGCGCCGGTTCCTCCGACATTGTCGGTGCGCGTCGGTACCGTGGGTTCATGCGCACCGGTCGAGTGATCGTTTCGGTTCTTTTCGTCGTCGCCGCGCTGGTGGCGGGGTGTTCGGGGGCCTCGGACGACGCGGCCGCCCCCACTGTGTGGGGCAGCTGGCACGGTGACATCGAGGTACCGGGGCAGCCGATCTCGATCGGGGTGAGCTTCGCCGAGGACGGATCGGCCACCATCGACATCCCGGCGCAGGGTGTGCGCGACGCGCCGTTGAAAGATGTACGCACCGAACCGGACCGGGTGGAGTTCACCATCCCCGACGCGCCGGGTGACCCCGGCTTCCGCGGCAAGCTCGACGGCGACCGGCTCACCGGTGACTGGGTGCAGTCCGGGGAGAAGGCTCCGGTCACGCTGCAGCGCGGCAAGATCGAGAACCTGCCCCGCCCGCAGGACCCGAAACCGCCGTACCCGTACCGCAGCGAGGACGTCACCTATCGCAACGGCGACATCACCATCGCGGGCACGCTCACCGAACCCGAAGGTAGTGGCCCGTTTCCGGCGATGCTGCTGATCACGGGCAGTGGCCCGCAGGACCGCAACGAAGAGCTGATGGGCCACCGCCCGTTCCAGCTGCTCGCCGACACCTTCACTCGCGCAGGCTATGCCGTGCTGCGCACCGACGACCGTGGTGTCGGCGGTACCAGCGGCACTCTCGACGACGCCACCTACCCCGACCTCGCCGCCGACGCGGCCGCGGGCCTCGCGTTCCTGCGTACCCGCCCCGAGATCGATCCCGCCCGAGTGGGTCTGTTCGGGCACAGCGAAGGCGGCTACCTCGCCCCGATGGTCGCCGCGCTGCCCGACAGCAATGTCGCCTTCGCGGTTCTGATGGCAGGCCCGTCGGTCCCCGGCGCCGACGTGCTGATCGAGCAGAACAAAGTGATCATGGCCTCGACGGGGGCGCCGCAGGGCCAGATCGACCAGCAGGTCGCCTACGTCAGTGAATGGTCGAGGCTGTTGCGCGCGGGCGATATCGAGGGCGCGCGGGCTTTCACCCAGCGGCACAACGACTCCCTGCCGGTGGCCGAACGCGCGCCCCAGGAGGTGGTCGACGGGTTCAACACCCCGTACATGACCTCGTTCATCACCCACGACCCGAAACCGACGCTGCAGGCGCTGCGCGTGCCGGTGCTGGCGTTCTTCGGCGACAAGGACCAGCAGGTCATCGCCACCCAGAACGAAGGCCCGATGCGCGAGAACCTCGCCGCCGCTCCCGACGCGACCGTGCACACGTTTCCCGGCCTCAACCACCTGATGCAGCCCACCGCGACCGGCAAGCCGAGCGAGTACGCGACCATCGAGACGACCATCGACCCGGCGGTGCTCACCTTCGTCACCGGGTGGCTCACCCAGCGCGTCCCGCCCCGCTAGGACCACCGGCCGAGTGCGTCAGCGGGCTTACCTAGACTGGGCGTCATGAGTGCACCCACGGTCGAGTTGATGGATTACGCCGATGTCATCTCCCGGTACGAGCCGGTGCTCGGCATGGAGGTCCACGTCGAGTTGTCCACGGCGACCAAGATGTTCTGCGGTTGCCCCACCGAGTTCGGCGCCGAACCCAATACCCAGGTGTGCCCGGTGTGCCTCGGCCTGCCCGGCTCGCTGCCCGTGGTGAACGAGAAGGCCATCGAATCGGCCATCCGGATCGGCCTCGCGCTGAACTGTTCGATCACCCCGTGGGGCCGGTTCGCGCGCAAGAACTACTTCTACCCCGATCAGCCGAAGAACTACCAGATCAGCCAGTACGACGAACCGATCGCCACCGAGGGCTACCTCGACGTGACCCTCGACGACGGGTCCATCTTCCGCGTCGAGATCGAGCGCGCGCACATGGAGGAGGACACCGGCAAGTCCCTGCACGTCGGCGGCGCGACCGGACGCATCCACGGTGCGAGCCACTCGCTGCTCGACTTCAACCGCGCGGGCGTGCCGCTGATCGAGATCGTCACCAAGACCATCACCGGTGCCGGTGAGCGCGCGCCCGAGGTGGCCCGCGCCTATGTCACCGCGCTGCGCGAGGTGCTGCGCTCGCTGAACGTGTCCGACGTGAAGATGGAGCAGGGTTCGCTGCGCTGCGACGCCAACGTGTCTCTGATGCCGGTCGGCGCCAAGGAATTCGGCACTCGCACCGAGACCAAGAACGTGAACTCGCTCAAGAGCGTCGAGGTCGCGGTGCGCTACGAGATGCGTCGTCAGGCCGCGGTGCTCACCGCCGGCGGCGAGATCATCCAGGAGACCCGCCACTTCCAGGAAGCCGACGGCTCCACCGCCGCTGGTCGCCGCAAGGAAACCGCCGAGGACTACCGCTACTTCCCCGAGCCCGACCTCGAGCCTGTCGCCCCGGCCGCCGAGTGGGTCGAGGAGCTGCGCGCCACCATCCCCGAATACCCGTGGCTGGTGCGCGCCCGGATCCAGGCCGACTGGGGCCTGTCCGACGAGGTCATGCGCGACCTCGTCAACGCGGGCGCCCTCGACCTCATCATCGCCACCGTCGACGCGGGCGCCCCCGCCAACGAGGCGCGCTCCTGGTGGGTCGCCTACCTGACGGAGAAGGCCAAGGAACGCGACATCGCCCTCGCCGACCTGCCCATCACCCCCGCCCAGGTCGCCGCGGTGATCGCGCTGGTGGAAACCAAGACCGTCAACAACAAGGTCGCCAAGCAGGTCGTCGACTTCGTCCTCGCCGGTGAGGGCGAGCCCGCCGCCATCGTCGAGGCCAAGGGCCTCGGCATGGTCAGCGACGACTCGGCCCTGCAGGCCGAGGTCGAGAAGGCCCTCGCCGCCAACCCCGACATCGCCGAGAAGATCCGCTCCGGCAAGGTTGCCGCCGCGGGCAAGATCGTCGGCGACGTCATGAAGGCCACGCGCGGCCAGGCCGACGCCGCCCGCGTCCGCGACCTGGTCATCGCCGCCTGCAGCTGAGGATGAGAAGCGGC
>NZ_JBHWZY010000127.1:0-11479 GCF_042727815.1 Nocardia sp. NPDC060220 | reverse complement strand
GGGCTCTTTTGTGTTCGGCTTTCTTGCGCTCAACGCGGCGCGATGATGTCTTCCGGAGTGCGCGGGACGTACTGCAACGCGATCCGCCGGTCGGGACGGACGTCGATCTCGCCGATCGGCTGGAACCCGGCCTTGGCCAGGCTGCGGGCGATCGCCACGTTGCGGTGGTCGGGGTCGGCCAACACGCGGCGGCAAGCGGGATCGGCTGCGAAGACGGCGGTGGTCATGGTGGAGATCCAGGCGGACATGATGCCCTTGCCGATCACCGCGGTGTCGGCGGTGGCGATGTGGAAGCCGGTATCGCTGGGGTCGCTGTCGTAGAAGCGACCGATCTCGTCCTTGGCGGCGCGGTAGAACTCCAGGTAGGCGATGTCGCGCACACCGAGTTCGGGCTCGCCGAGGACGGCGAAGTCCAGGCTGAGAATGCACGGGCGGGAATAGGTTCCGGCCAGCTGGGCGCGGAAGTTCTCGCGGCGGCGGTCGGCGTCCCAGTCCTGTTCCCAGGATTCGAGCAGGTGTGGGCGGGCCATCCATTCGGCGAGCAACTCGGGATCGGTGCCGTCGGGATCGGCCAGGCGCAGGCTGAACGGCGCCGCGAAGACCGGCAGCACGGGTGCGGGCGCGGCGGCCACCTCGGCGGGCAGATCGGTCTGCTCGCGGGGCAGCGCGGTGGGGGTCCCGGCGGGGTTCATCTACTCGGTGCTCCGTTCAATCGTAACCTTGGTCACCTCGATTGGTAAGGCTAGCCTATACTAATGGCTGGGTGTTACTGTTGCCCGACCGATCGCCCGGTGATAGCCGGGCCGTTCCCGATTCGGGTCGGATTCGGATGCAACAGGATTCGCCCCGTCCCGGACGACAGCGCCGGGCGGGCCCGTGCGTGAGCGCGGCGTTTGGATCGTGCGAAACGGCCGCGCAGCTTTGCGCGGCCGGTAAGGGAGAGCGACATGGCAAGAGAACTCGGCTGGATCAGGCAATTTCAGGCCCCCAGGACCGATTCCCTACCGCCGCTGATCGTCTTCCCGCACGCGGGCGCGGGCGCCTCGGCATATCGGGTGTTCGCCAAGCGTATGGCCGCCGACTTCGACACCGCGATCGTCCAGTACCCCGGCCGTCAGGACCGCGCGCGCGAAGCCGCCGCGCAGACTCTGCCCGAGCTGGCCGCCGGCGCCTTCGCGGCGTTCCGCGACTCCGCGCACAACACCGGCGCACCGCTCACCGTCTTCGGTCACAGCATGGGCTCCATCGTCGCGTTCGAATTCGTCCGGCTGGCCGAGGCCGCGGGGTTGTCCGTGCGTTTGCTGGTGGTCTCCGCTGCCGCCGCACCGCACCGAATCGCCGAGCTCCCCGCACATCCCACCGAGGACGACGAATTGCTCGACCACATGGCCACGCTCAACGGCACCGGCGCCGACGTGATGGCCAGCCGTGAGGTGATGCGGATGGCGCTGCCGGTCCTGAAGGCCGATTACCGCGCCTTCGACGCCTATTCCTGTGGTCCCGACGTGGCTGTCGCGACACCCGTGCTGGTGCTCGGTGGCGATGACGACCCGTTCGTCGGGCCGCGCGACCTCTACGGCTGGGACCAGAGCACCACCGCCGAGATCGAGGTCAACCTGTTCGAGGGCGGTCACTTCTACCTCGACGAGAACATCGACGGCATCGCCGAGGCGCTCGTCGGCAAGGCGCTCGCGCGATGAACTCCGATCCCATCGTGATCGTCGGGATGGGTGTCGAAGCCCCCGGCGGCGTCGAGACCCTGCCCGACTTCTGGTCCGCCCTCGCTTCCGGGCGTGAGCTGATCGGCCCGTTCCCGCGCGACCGTGACTGGCCGCTCGACGAACTGTTCGCCCTCGGCAGGCTCGAAGGCTGGGCGCCGGTCCGTGACGCGGGCGGGTTCCTCGACGGCGCGACCGACTTCGACGCGCAGTTCTTCGGCATCACCCCGCGCGAAGCGGTGGCGATGGATCCGCAGCAGCGCGTGGCCATGCGGGTCGCGTGGCGCGCGCTCGAGCACGCGGGCATCAATCCCGGTGCGCTGGACGGTGATTCGGCCGGTGTGTGGATGGGCGTCTCGACCGTCGAATACGGGCCACGGGTGGGCTCGGTGAACGAGTACAGCGGCTATCGCGCCACAGGGACGGCGCTCGGCGCGGTCGCCGGGCGCATCTCCCACGGCCTCGGCCTGGTCGGTCCCTCGATCAGTGTGGACACCGCGTGCGCGTCGTCGCTGACCGCCGTGCACCAGGCGGCCTCGGCGATCCGCGCGGGCGAGTGCGAATGGGCGCTGGCCGGCGGAGTGTGCGTGATGGGTTCGCCCGGCGCGTTCTACGAGTTCTCCAAGAACAACGCCCTCGCCACCGACGGCCACTGCCGTTCCTACGCCGCCGACCCCACCGGCACCCTCTGGGCAGAGGGCGCGGGAGTCATCGTGCTGGAACGGGAATCGCGGGCGAAGGCGCTGGGGCACCGGATCTACGGGCAGCTGCTCGGTTCGCGGGTCAACCACAACGGTTCCGGCGCCCCGATCGCGGTGCCGAGCGCGGGCGCTCAGCAGCGGCTGATCGAGGACACGGTCGCCGCGGCCGGGATCAGCGCCGACGACATCGGCCTGATCGAAGGCCACGGCACCGGCACCGCCGTCGGCGACCCGCTCGAATTGACCGCACTGGCAGCGACTTACGGCAACCCGGACCGCACCGACGGACCTCTGCTCGGCTCGGTGAAGTCCAACACTGGCCACGCCCAGGCCGCGTCGGGGATGCTCGGGCTCATCAAGGTGCTGCTGTGCGGTGCGCACGGCGCCATCGCACCGAGCCTGTGGGCAGACGCGCCCAACACCGAGATCGACTGGGACGCGACCAGTTTGCGCCTGGCCGCCGAACTCACCGACTGGGCGCCGCGCGCGGACGGCCTGCGCTATGCCGCGGTGTCCTCGTTCGGCGTCGCGGGAACCAACGCGCACGCCATCGTCGGCCTGCCGGTGCTGGAGGAGACCAACCATGGCTGAGTACCGCTTACCGGACGGCAGCGTTCCCGTCCTGCTGTCCTCCGACAGTGTCGAGGGACTGCGCGCCGAGGCGGCCGCCCTGCGTGCCTATGTTGCCGCGCATCCCGAGGCGAGCGCGCAACGATTGTCGGACATGCTGTTGCGCACCCGCGTGCCCCGTCGTCGCCGGGCGCTGATCCTGGCGTCGCCGACGGGCGCGACCGATGAGCTGTTGTCCGCACTCGACGCGATCGCGACCGGCTCCGAGCACGCACTCGTCGTGCACGGCGACGTGCCGGCGAGCGCGCGCCGGATCGGGTTCGTCTTCCCCGGCCAGGGCAGTCAGCGGCCCGGCATGGGCGCGACGTTCTATGAGCTGTCGGCCGACTACCGCGCGGTGGTCGACGAATGCGCCGCCATCCACGCCGAACGCTTCGGTCATTCCCAGCCGCTGCACTATCTGCTCGGCCACGAGGGGCAGTACGAGGACACGGTGTGGGAAGTGCAGCCCGCATTGATGTTCCACATGACCGGTCTGGCCGCGGTGTGGCGGGCGGCGGGTGTGGATCCGCACGCGACCGTCGGCCACAGCCAGGGCGAGCTCGCCGCGGGCGCGGTCTCCGGCGTGATGACGCTGCGCGACTCGGTGCTCGCGGTGACCCATCGCGCCCTGCTCGCGGACCGGCTGTCCCCGCGCGGTTATTCGATGGCGGTCTTCGGGATGGACCGCGAGAGCGTGGAAGCGCTGATGGCGCGGCACTCGGGGTGGGCCGAGCTCGCGGTCGTCAACTCGCCGCACATCATCGCCATCTCCGGTGAACGCGGCGCCGTCGTCGATCTGGTGGCCGCCGCTACCGCGCGCGGTCAGTTCGCGCGGGAGATCCGGGTCGCCTTCCCGGCACACACCTCCATCGTCGCCGAGGTACGGACCGAGTTCGAAGGCTTCCTCGGTGACGAGATGAGCGCACCGAACTTCTCCGCCTCCGAGATCCCGTGCTACGGCGCGACTCTCGGCGAGATGATCACGCCCGACCTCAAGCAGGAGGAGTACTGGTACTGGAACCTGCGCAACCGCGTCCGGTTCGACCGCGCCGTGGTCAGCGCGGGCAGTGACGGCGTCGACCTGCTGATCGAGGTCGCCGAACACCCTGTGCTGCAACTGGCCATCCAGGAAAACCTCAGCCTGGTCCCGAACCGTCCCGGCCTGCCCGCGCGGGATTTCCGCGTCCTCGGCACGTCGCTGCGCACCGCGGACGGGCTCTCGGAGTTCACCCGCAATCTCGCCCAGGTCGCCGTCCTCGACATCGACTACCGCTGGGACGCACTGCGAGTCGACGACACCGTCAGCCTCCCGCTGCGCGACTTCCCGCACACCGTCACCAACGCCAAGCGACTGTGGGCTCCCCTCGGCGCCCATGAGACCCCCGCCGAACTCGTGGTCTCCACCCCGAAACCGCAACGGCTGGTGGAACAGTGGATTCCGGTGCAGCGTCGCGCGCTGACCGCGCCGCGGAGCCTCCTCGTCGTCGACCACACCGGCGAATGCGCCGAGCTGGCCGCCGCCCTGGTGGCCGCCGCGGACCGCCACGGCGCCGATGCGCGCGTGATCGGAGCCGCCGACGCGCCTTCGGGCCAGGACGCCCGGGACCACGCTGTGGGCACCGCCGACTCCGTGGTCGTGCTGTTGCCCGCTGCCGGCGACGACGACAGCGCCGGTGCGATCGACGCGCTGGTGCGGTTCTACGCCGAACGCGCCTGGGCCCCGGCATTGTCCGCGCTGCGCCCCGGTGGCGAGTGCTGGCTGCTGACCGTCGGCGGCGAGACCGTCCACGACGGTGACCCGATTCCCGGGCTGTTCCAGTCGGGCGTCAGCGCCGGATTCCGCAGTGTGGGTATCGAGAACCCGGGAATCCTGTTCCGGCACCTCGATCTCGCCGCGACCGAATCCGCTCCCGCCCAGGCCGCCAAGATCGTTGGTGCGGTGCACTCCAGCGGGGAAGCCGAGTTGGCGCTGCGCGCCGGCAAGCTGTTCGTCAAGCGCCTGGTCGTCGATACCACCAATGAAACCGGTTCGCTCGGAACAGATCTCGATCACGTGGTGATCGTCGGTGGTACCGGTCAGCTGGGTCTGCGGTTCGCCGATCAGCTGGCGCGCACCGGAGCGGGCCGCGTCACGCTGCTGAGCCGCAGCGGCGAAACCGAGGCGCTGGCACCGGAACTGGCGCGGCTGCGCGGTATCGGCGCGACCGAGGTCGTGGTGCGGTCGTGTGATGTCAGCGATGTCGACGCCGCGAAGGCGTTCGGTGCCGAGATCGCCGATCGCCCGGTCGACCTGGTGATTCACGCCGCGGTCAACTATGTGGACGCCGAACTCGACCAGATCACCGGCGACGCCGTGCGCACCGCCGCCGCCGCGAAGCTGCGCGGCCTGGACAACCTGATCGACGCGGTCGCGCTGACCGTGGACTGCCGGGTTCTGCTGTGCTCGTCGATGGCGGCGACGCTGGGCGGACGCGGACAGGTCCTGTACGCGGTGACCAACCGCATGCTCGACGTGGCGGCCCGCAGGCTGCGCGCCCGTGGCATCGCCGCCGCGAGCCTGCAGTGGGGGCTGTGGAGCGTGGCCGGCCCGCTCGACGATGCCGGGTTCGCCCGGGTCGAAGAGGCAGGCGTGTTCCCGATGGTGCCCGCGGACGCGATCGAGGCAGGGCTCGCCGCGCCGGTGCGCGACGGCATGATCATCGCCGCCGACTGGGACTTCCTGCGCGAGGTGCTCGGCGCGTTCGGCCAGGCCAGCGTGCTCACCGGTCTCGAATCCGCCACGCCCACACCGCAGGTGACACCGGTGCCCGCCGCCACCGTGAGTGCGGTTCCGGCGGACGTTGCCGCTGCGGCGCCCGCGGCGCCCACCGATAATTTCCCGCTCGACCTGCGCATGCGCACCGAACTGCTCAAGGTGATCGGCGGTGACAGCGCCGAATCCATCGACGCCACCATGCCCTTGGTCGCACTCGGCCTCGATTCCTTGCAGGCCTTGGACTTCCGCAAGCGCGTGCGAGCGGAACTGGATCGCGATCTGCCGGTCGCGGCGATTCTCGGCGGCGCATCGCTCGACGATGTCGTGCTGCTCATGGCACAGAACACCAACCAGGGCTGAGGGGCCGAAGAACATGTCTGACACCGAAGCCACCCTGTCCGTCGCCGAGCGCCGCAAACTGCTGCTCCAGCAGAAGCTGCGCGAACGCGGCATGGCCGTAGTGAACGCCGAACCCGTTGCCGTACCGCGTATTCCGGTGGGGGAGCGGCGCCCGCTCACCCCCGGCCAGCGCCGCATGTGGTTCCTGCAGACCCGCGACGCCGACGACACCGCCCTCAACATCTGTGTCGCCTACCGTCTCACCGGCCCGCTCGACGCCGATCGCCTGCACGCGGCGTTCGACCAGGTGGTGGCTCGCCACGACATCCTCCGCACCACCTACGGCGCGGACGTCGACGGCACGCCGTATCAGGTGTTCGCCGCCGACGCACCGGCCGAATGGTCGACCCACGACCTCACCGAGCTCGCGGAGTCGGGTCGTGACCTGCGGGTGGAGGTGCTGGCCCAGCGTGAGTTCGGTCGTCCGTTCGCGCTCGGCACCGAACTCCCGCTGCGCGCGACGCTGATCCGCACCGGGACCGACGAGCACGTCGTGCTCCTCACCATCCACCACATCGCCTGGGACGACGACTCCTGGGCGGTGTTCTTCGCCGAACTGAACGCCGCGTACCGGGCCGGGCGGCCGAGCGCCGCCGCCGGGTCGAGTACCGCGGGATCGTCCACATCGAGCGCCCCGGCCGCCTCACCCGACGAAGCGAACGCGGCAGGCAACGGCGATTCGGCGCTCGGCCGTGACACCGTGCAATTCGCGGCCATCGCGTCGACCGCGGAACCCGCCGAGGCCGACGTGGCGTTCTGGCGCGAGGCCCTGCGCCCGCTGCCCGAACCCCTCGAACTGCCCGGCTCCGCCTCGGCCACCCCCGGCCGCAACGCCCAGCGCCGCACCCACCGTCTGCCTGCCGAGCTCGTCACCCGGACCGAACAGTTCGCCCGCGAACAGGCCGCGACCCCGTTCATGGTGCTGCTCGCCGGTTTCGACGCGCTGATCCACCGCTACACCGCCGCCGACGACTTCCTCGTCTCCATCCCGGTGACCGATCGCCCCGCGGGCACCGAACAGCTCATCGGCTACTTCGGCAACACGCTGCTGCTGCGCGCCACCATGGGCGCCCACGCCGACTTCACCCAGCTCGTCGCCGCGGTCCGCGACACCTGCACCGGCGCCTTCGCGCATCGGGGTGTCGGCATCGATCGTGTCGTCCGCGAGGCGAACCCGGATCGGGTGGCCGGGCGCGACGGCTTGGATCAGCTGGTCCGCCTCGGTTTCTCGGTGCGCAAGAGCGCCGACGGTTTCGCCCTCGACGGCGTGAACTCCACCCAGCTCGAACTCGGCGCGGCGAGCGCGCAGGTGCCGTTGGCGCTGGCCATCGTGCTCGACGCCGACGGCACCGCGGTGGTGGAAGCCGAGTACCAGACCGATGTGCTGGCCGAGGCCCTCGTCGACCAGTTGCTCGCGCACTTCGGTCAGCTCCTCGACAGTGCGTTGCGCGAGCCGCGACGCAGACTCGCCAACCTCGACATGCTCGGTGCCACCGACCGCGCGACCCTGCTGGATCGCTCGCACGGCGCCCTCGTCGATGAACCGGCGACCACCCTTGTCGCCCTGCTGGAATCGGCTGCGGCCGCCGCCCCCGACGCGCTCGCACTGCTCTCCGACGACACCGAGCTCACCTACGCCGCGCTGCACGCGCGCGCGAATCGCCTGGCCCACTGGCTGATCGGGCAGGGCGTCGGCACCGAGGACCTCGTCGGCCTTCGCTTCGGCACCTCGGTGGAGTTCATCGTCGCCGTGCTCGCCGTCCTCAAGGCCGGTGGCGCCTATCTCCCGATCGATCCGGCCTACCCGCAGGATCGCATCGAGTACCTGATCGAGGACGCGAACCCTCGATTGTTGCTCGGCGCAGTCGAATTGGCCGCTGCCGAAGAGATGGCCGCCGGTCTCCCCGCGACCGCGCCCACCGATGCCGAGCGCCTGCGTCCGCTGCTCCCCGCGAACCTGGCCTACGTCATCTACACCTCCGGCTCCACCGGCAAGCCCAAGGGTGTTCCGGTGCCGCACAACGCGATCGCCGAACACATCGTCTGCTTCACCGCCGACTGGAACATGACCGCCGCCGACCGCCTGATGCAGTCGTCGTCGGTGAGTTTCGACGCCTCGCTGGTCGACATCGCGATCACCCTCACGGTCGGCGCGCAACTGATCGTGCCCAAGCCCAACGCTTTCCGCGATATCCGCTACGTCGCCGACCTGATAACCCGCCGCCAGGTGACGGTGCTGCACATGGTGCCGTCGATGCTGAGTACGTTCCTGCTGCTGCCCGAGATCAGTGAATGGCAGTCGCTGCGCCAGATCCCCGTCGGCGGCGAGGCGCTGCCCGGCGAAGTCGCCGACCGGTTCTTCAACACGCTGGAGGCCGAACTCCGCAATCACTACGGACCGACCGAGGCCGTGGTCTGCTCGACCCATATGCCGGTCGCGGGTCCGCAGGGTACCGGCGTGGTGCCGATCGGCGTCCCCAACCGCAACGTCTACACCTACGTCCTCGACGAGGCACTGCAGCTGGTGCCCGACGGCGTCGTCGGTGAGCTCTACCTCGGTGGCGATCAGCTCGCCCGCGGCTACCTGGACCGTCCCTCGCTGAGCGCGCAGCGTTTCGTCGCCGACCCGTTCGCGGCGGCCGAGGGCGGCCCCGCGATGGGCGCCCGCATGTACCGCTCCGGTGACCTGGTGCGCCGCAACGCCTTCGGCGAGCTCGAGTTCGTCGGCCGCGCCGACGAGCAGGTGAAGGTGCGTGGTTTCCGCATCGAGCTCGGCGAGGTCGAGGCCGCGATCGCCGCGCATCCCGCCGTCGCCCACTGCGTGGTCGTGGTGACCGAGGACCCCGCCATCGGCGCGATGCTCGCCGCCTATGTGGTGCCCGCCGAGGGCACCGTCGACCTCGAACAGGTCCACGCGTTCGCGGCAGGCGGACTGCCGGAATACATGGTGCCCAGCGCGTTCGCGGTGATCCCCGAGATCCCGCTCACCGTCAACGGCAAGCTCGACAAGCGCGCCCTGCCCGCGGCGTCCCCCGCCGTGGTACGCACCCACCGCGCTCCGGCCACGGCCACCGAACGCAAGGTGTGCGCCCTGTTCGGCGCCCTGTTCAACCTCGACGAGGTCAGCGCGGAGGACTCGTTCTTCGAACTCGGCGGGCACTCCCTGCTCGCGGCGCGCCTGGTGGCGCAGGTCCGCGCGGAGTTCGGCATCGAGCTCGACGTGCGCGTCGTGTTCGACAGCCCGACCCCCGCCGCCCTGGCCGCCGATCTGGTCGCCCGCTTCCTGGCGGAATTCGATATCGACCTCGACGCCGTCGACAACGACTTCGACGACGCCCCCGCCGAGAGCACGACCACCGACCCGGCCGAAACCGTGACGGCGGATACCGCGACCGCCGGACCGGGGCGGTCCAGCCGCCCCGCGATCGGTGGGCGCCCGCGCGGCGAGCGCGTTCCGCTGTCGTACTCGCAGCTGGCGATGTGGTTCCAGTACCGGATGGAGGGTGCGGGCTCGGTCGGCAACCTGCCGCTGGCCCTGCGCTTCGACGGCGCACTCGACATCGCCGCCCTGCGTGCCGCGCTCGATGACGTGGTCGCCCGGCACGAGTCGCTGCGCACCACCTTCCCCGAACACGACGGCGTGCCCTACCAGGTGGTGCACCCCGCCGCACCGGTCCCGCTGCCGGTGCGCGAGCTCGCCGCCGGGCAGCTCACCGAGGCACTCGCCGAGATCGCCGGCTACCACTTCACCCTCGACGGTGAGCCGCTGATCCGCGCCGAACTGCTCGTGCTCGACGCGGGCGCCCACGTGCTCTCGCTGCTGGTGCACCACATCGTCGCCGATCACGCGTCCTTCGGCGTGCTGCTCGACGACCTCACCGCCGCCTACCGGGCTCGCAGCGAACAGGGCGGCGCCCCGAACTGGGCGCCGCTGCCGGTCCAGTTCGCCGACTACGCGCTGTGGCAACGCGAACTGTTCGACCAGGCCGCACCGAGCGCGTTCGCCACCGACCAGATCGAGTACTGGCGGTCCACGCTCACCGGTGTTCCCGAGGAGATCGCGGTCGCCCACGATCGGCAGCGTCCGCCGGTGCTCGGCAAGCGCGGTGAAGTGGTGAGCTTCTCGCTGCCCGCCGCCGTGCGCTCCGGGCTCGAATCGCTCGCGGTCCGCAGCGGCGCCACCGAGTTCATGGTGTGCCAGGCCGCGGTCGCCACCCTGCTGCACACCCTCGGTGGTGGCACCGACATCACCCTCGGCACTCCCGTCGCGGCGCGCACCGATCCGGCGACGACCGCCCTGATCGGGCTGTTCGCCAACATGGTGGTGCTGCGCAACGACCTGTCGAACGCGCCGACGTTGCGCGACACCGTGGTTCGGGCACGCAATGTGGTGCTCGACGCCAACGCCCACCCGGAGCTGCCGATCGAGCGCCTGGTGGAAGCGATCAACCCGCGTCGCTCGCGCTCGCGGAACCCGTTGTTCCAGAGCATGATCCACTTCCGTGGCGCCGACTGGGCACCCACCACGCTCCCGTTCGCGACCTCGGGGGAGAGCACCGTCACCGTGCTGCCCGCCGACTTCGACGTCTCGTTCCTGGATCTGAACCTGAGCCTGAACGTGACCGCCGAGGGCGGCATGGACGTCCGCGTCGTCGTCAACGCCGATCTGTACGAACCGGCCACGGCCGCGCTGATCGCCGACGCGCTCGCCGCCACGCTGCGCGCCTTCGCCGAAACGCCGGACCTGCCGGTGGCCGACCTGCGTGTGCTGCCCGCCGCGGATCTCGAGCGTCTGCTGGCCACCCCCGCCCCGGTGGCCGCGAGCGCCGTCGCCACCGGTGCGGCGGCCGACTCCGACACCGAGCGCACCCTGATCGCGCTGATCGAGGAACTGCTGGAAATCGACGACGTCGTCGGCGGGGACAACTTCTTCGCCCTCGGTGGTGACAGCGTCATCTCCATCCAGTGGTCGGCGCGCGCCGATGCCCTCGGCTTGCCGCTGTCGCCGCAGCTGGTGTTCGAATGCGCCACGATCACCGAACTGGCCGCCGCCGTCGACGCCGCCGCCGGTGACGCGACGCACGCCGATGAGCCCGAACAGGTTTCGCACGCGCCGATGAGCGCGTCGGGCCTGGAATCCGACGCCCTGTCCGCGCTGACGGCCGCCTGGTCCGCGCAGGGATGAGCACGAACGTCGGGATGAACGAGCAGTTAGGAAGGGACGCAGCATGAGTGCGCCGCAGATCGAAGACGTACTCGCGCTGAGCCCGTTGCAGGAGGGGCTCTTCTCGCTC
>NZ_JBHWZY010000126.1:0-11483 GCF_042727815.1 Nocardia sp. NPDC060220 | reverse complement strand
GATCAGCACGCCCGCGCGTTCGGCGCGCGCGACGGCAGCGTCCTCCACGGCTTCGCGGCGTTGCGTGGCGAGTTCGCCGACTGCCGCGGCCAGCGAGGCGCCGGAGCGCGCCGAACGACGAGCCATCCTGGCCAGCGACTCCACGTCATCGGCGCCCGCCGACCCCACCGCATCCGCCGCCGCCCGTTCCCATGCCGTCGCCGCGTCGGCGCCCAGCGCGAGAAGGTCTGCGGCCCTGAGCAATGCCGCCCGAAGAATCGGCGGCGCTGTCGGCGCGCTGGCTCGCGCGGCCGCGGCCATCGGCAGTCCCGCTCGGAGACACGCGGCCAGTAGATCGAACGCGGACGCCGACCCGAGCGGGTCGACCTTCGCGGTGTCACCTGCCGTCCCGGAGACGCCGGCCGTCGTCGGACCGAGCGCACGCACCCGTCGACTGACGGCCACTCGCCCTGGTAGCAACACAATCGCCACGGCCGCGATCAGCAACGCCCCCGGCGCAGCAGCACCATCCATCCCCTGCACAGCAAATCCCCTCCTCGAAGTTCGGTCCACACCCATCCACACCCCGATCCGAACTGCCCCACGCGGGGCACCGCGATCAGCGCGTGGTCTTGTTCGGTGATCACATCTGTCCACAGGCATTCGGCGACTACTCCCGCCCTGCCGTCGGGCCGTGACGCACACCGAGTGCGGCTGTGCTCTTGCGGCGGCGCACATTTGTCCACAGGGCATCCACACGAGTTGTCCACTACCGCCGTCCGTTCGACACCGTCCGGTGCGGATCAGGCGGTGCTCTTACGGGTGATGACATCTGTCCACAGCAGTCCACAGCAGGCGAGGGCGGCGCCCAGCGGGAGAAGTAGTTCCCCGGCTGGAGCAGCGAACAGGATGGTGAGCGGGGCAGCTCCCATCAGTTGTCCCAGGCCGATGCCTACCAGGGGAAGGCCGGCCAGGACGGTGGCCGATGCTCGGGCGCCGGCCAGTGCGGCTTCGGTGCGGTCGCGAAAGCGGATGCGTCCGAGTAGGTCGGACCTGGCGGCGGCGAGTAGTTCCGCCAGCGCCAAGCCGTGCTCTTCGGCCACCCGCCAGGCCGCGGCGACTCGCGACAGTTCTTCGGCGACAATCGAATCCGGCTGGACCCAACCGTCGGCTCCGGAACCACCGAGGCGGCTGCGGCCGGCACTGATCGCCAGTACGCGCGCCGCTTCGCCGCGCGACTCGGCTGCGGCGGATTCGGCCGCCGCGCTCGGGTGGGCGCCCACGCGGAGCTCCCCGACCACAGCTTCGAGGCCGGCCAGGAGGTAGCCGCATTCGCGCCGTCGTTCGCGGTCACCTCGACCACGCCGTTGACGGACCGCCACAGTGGTTCCCAGCATCAGTGCGGCCGACCCGACGCCGGGTCCGAACATGAACGCCGTGCACCCCAGCGCGATTCCTGCACACCACTCCACAGGCACGCGTTGTCGCACAGTGCTCCCACTCGGCGTGAACAGCCGGGTGAACCGCCGTTGACCGCCTGCCACGGGCAGCACCAGCACCGCGATCGCGCAACAGAGCAACGCACTACCCATGAGGCCGCCTCCTCCACACCGAAACCCGCATCTCGTTCGCCACACTCGCCGGCGGCGGCTCCGAGCTCTACCCGCGGCGATCGCCGCTCCGCCTCACCGACCACCGACCACCGCCCGGAATGCCGCGTAGACCTGTGAAGCCAGTTCCCCGCCCCTGTAATTCGCTCACGGCGACACGAATCCCGCGGAGCCACCACCGCATACGCGACCGAGTTACTCATCCGAGACGCACCTCGAGCAGCCGGTGGAGTTCGCCGACCGCGGGAGTCGGGTGGTCGTCCGCCCGCCAGGCGGGGGTGATGTGGACTCCCTCGAAATCACGGTGCAGGACCCCGATTTCGTGGAGAGCACGGGTTCCGTCGGAGCGGCGCCGAACGTGCAGGACTACCTGGACGGCGGCAGCCAGCTGGCTGTGCAGGGCCGCCCTGTCCATCCCGCCGAGCGCCGCCAGTGCCTCCAGGCGCGCGGGAACTTCCTGGGGCGAGTTGGCGTGGACGGTCCCCGCACCGCCGTCGTGGCCGGTGTTGAGGGCCGTCAGGAGATCGACGACTTCGGCACCACGGACCTCTCCGACGACGATGCGATCCGGGCGCATCCGCAGGGCCTGACGGACCAAGTCGCGCACCGTAACAGCGCCTACCCCCTCGACATTGGCCGTCCTGGCAACCAGCCGAACAACATGTGGATGGACCGGAGCGAGCTCGGCGGCGTCCTCCACGCAGACGATTCGTTCGGCCGGGTCGACGGCGGCGAGCAGGGCCGAGAGCAAAGTAGTCTTTCCCGCTCCGGTACCTCCCACGACCAGGAACGCGAGGCGGGCGCGGACGATGTCGCCGAGCAGACGGCGGGCGTCCGGGGGAATCGAACCGGCGGCGGCCAGCGCGTCGAGGCCCTGGGTCGCGGGGCGGAGGATGCGAAGGGACAGGCATGTGCCGTCGTGGGCGACGGGGGCCAGTACCGCGTGGAGTCGAACGCCGAACGCGTCGCCCAGCGTGGCTTCGGTTCCGGCGAGTTTGCCGTCGACCCAGGGTTGAGCGTCGTCGAGGCGGCGGCCCGCGGCCGAGGCCAAGCGCTGGGCGAGGCGGCGAACAGCGGCTTCGTCGGCGAAGCGGACATCGGTCAGCTCCAGGCCGCGGCCACGGTCCACCCATACCGCATCCGGCCCGGTGACGAGTACATCGGCGACCCGAGGATCGTGCAGCAACGGCTCCAGCAGCCCCGCACCGGTCATCTCGGTCTGCAACAGGCGCAGGGCCCGGAGCAGATCGGTGTCGGCAAGCACCCCGCCCGCTTCCGTACGGATTGCGGCCGCCAGCTGCGCGGCATCTGGCACGCCCGGATGCTCGGCCAGGCGCTCACGGACGCGTTCGAGGAGGTCGACGGTCACAAAGGAAGTCATGTCGCGCCGGCTCCGTCCATCCGAAGGGCCGCACGCCGGATGGAGCGCCGGGCGCTGACGGGGGTAGTCATCCCTCGGCTCCGACCATGGCGAGGACAGCGTCGGCGGCGTCGCGCAGGGGGCCGCGCCGGCGGACGCTCAGGCCACCGCGTTCGAGACGGGAGGCGAGGCCGGCCTGCCCGCGTACTGCGGCGAGAAGGGGCAATCCGAGAAGTTCGGCGACTTCCGCGCCGCGCAGTCCGCCGGGCGCGGGACCACGGACGACCAAGCCGCGGTTGGGGTTTCGTTCTCCGAGATAGGCCGAGACGACCTCGGCCGCGGCGATGGAGCGCAGTCGTGCCGGTACTACGAGGACGACCAGATCGGCGGCGTCGAGCATCGCGTCGGCCGCCGGGCCACGCTCACACGACACATCACAGACCACGAGATCTCCTGCGTCCCTGCCCGATTCGATGACCGCACGGACCGCCGCCGGCGCCAGCCCGACGGACGTGTGCCCCACGGAAGCCGAGTCGGGTCGTGATCGCCCGGGACCCACCCCGGTGACGGGTCGCGCTCGGCCGCAGGACAACACCGCCAAGCCGGGAGCCCCGACGGGCAACGCGTTGTGCAGCGCCGCAGCCGACACCCGTCCGTCCTCGATGATCAGGTCCGGCCAGCGCAGGCCCGGCACGTTCTCCATGCCCAAGACCAGATCTATCCCACCGTCGAGCGGGGCACCGTCGATCAGCACCGTGTCGTGACGCACCCGCCGCGCGGCCCCGCGCAGCGCGGTCGCCGCGGCGAGTGTGGATGCGCCGGCACCTCCTCCCGCGCCGACCACCGCGACGACTATCCCTTCACCCGTGCGGGATTCGGCGTGTTCGGCGAACTGTTCGACCAGTGCGACAGCCGCCGAGGGCAATGCGACAACACGTTCGGCACCCACCGCGGTCGCCGCTTGCCAGTCGGGCACGGCAGGTTCCCCCTCGGTGACCAGGACGACGCCCGCCCGCCGCGGGAATCCGCCGACGGCGGCGGCAACAGCGGCGGCGGTATCGAGGATGACCATGCCTGCCCCGGCCCACGCATGCCTGCCGACCGGCATCACCCGTTCCTCGGTGACGCGCTCGGCGGCCGCCGCGACTCGACGCACCTCCGCGCGCAGCCGTTCATCACGCACGAGCACGAGAGCGGGCGCGATCTGTGGCGGGCCACCGCGCATCGGGACTGGGTTCATGCGACTCAGCGTTGCCGAGCGAGGAGTTCATCAACACCCCGAAAACACCGATTGTGGATAACTCGGGGGTGTGGAGAACTTTGACGATCGTCCTGAAAATAGAGGACGGCCCCAGCCGGGGGGGAGGAGGCTGGGGCCGTCGGGTTCAGCCCCGGGGGGTCGGGCTGAACGCGCCTGGACTAAGTCCAGGTGCCAGCAATACTACACCCACCCCCTGCCGCGGGCGCAAGTAGCATTCGCCGACATTCTTCGGCGATTCGCGCCGCCCGGCGTCCCCGGGGCAAACCCTTTTCCACGGTGCGGGCAGTCGATCCTGCGGTGCGCGCAGGTCGTGCCTATTCTGTTGACGTGACGCCAGAACGCGACCAGACCTCGCCTACGGACACAAGTCTCGGCAAAACGGGCCGAGCCCCGGTGCCGGGCGGGCGCGTCGCCGCGTTCTTCGACCTCGACAAAACGGTGATCGCGAAGTCGAGCGCTTTCGTCTTCAGCAAACCGTTCTACGCGCAGGGTCTGCTCAACCGCAGAGCCGTGTTGGAGAGCAGCTACGCACACTTTTTGTTCCTGCTTTCCGGTGCAGATCACGACCAGATGGAACGGATGCGGGCAAACCTCGCCAACATGTGCGCGGGCTGGGATGTGGAGCAGGTGAAAACCATTGTGGCCGAGACTCTTCACGATCTGGTCGACCCGCTGATCTACGCCGAGGCCGCCGATCTGATCGCCGATCACAAGATCCGCGGCCACGATGTGGTGATCGTCTCGGCCTCCGGCGAGGAGATCGTCGGACCGATAGCTGAGGTGCTCGGCGCCTCGCACACCGAGGCGACCCGGATGGTCGTCGAGGACGGCAAGTACACCGGCGATATCGAGTTCTACTGCTACGGCGAGGGCAAAGTCGCCGCCATCGAGAAGCTCGCCGCCGAGCAGGGCTACGACCTGTCGCGGTGCTACGCCTACTCCGACTCGGTGACCGACGTGCCGATGCTGAGCGCCGTAGGTCACCCGACCGCGGTGAACCCCGACCGCGCGCTGCGCAAGGAGGCGGCGAGCCGCGGCTGGCCGGTGCTCACGTTCTCCAACCCGGTGTCGCTGTGGTCACGATTCCAGGCGCCGTCGACCACCACTGTCGCCGCGACGGCGGCCGTCGGACTGAGCGCGATCATCGCCGGCGCGATCAGCTACCGACTGCTCCGCAAACGACGCTGACCGGCCGCTTGCAGCACGAATCTCCGAGTGACACGCCGAATTCATCGGGATTCGGTTATGCCCGCGAAACCCTTGATGTGAGTGCCATCACAGTGTAAGAATGGAGTCACGGAAGGACGGAAGGCCAAGACGGAGCCGGAAGAGAAGGTTTCGCCTCCCATCCCACCCTTCCCAGCACGGACACCAGGCACCCACGCGGAGCGCGCCGCGACAAGGCCGAAAGAGTTGTGGGCCTGCGAAATTCGAGCCAACGTCGGCGAACGCCTCGCACAGGTTGCGGGGATGAACCGGCGGGGCTGGGATGATCGCCGAGGCCACCGAACACAACCCACCCTGCACGCTTGGTAACCGGGTGTTCCGTGCTAGCGGGCGGTGAGGTCGAGCAATCGACAACGCCGCCCGTTTCGATGTGTACGGCCGGTTCAGCCGGCCGCCGCGTCGGCGATCGAGTTCGCCTCGCGGGCCCCGTCTTCCAACGCGCCCGCGCAGAACAGCACCCAGCCACCCACGCCCTCCGCGGTGCCCATGCCGAATCCGGCGGCCGCGTCGAGGTAGGCCTGGCGGCGGCGCAGCCAGAACACTTCGGGCACGCCGAGGCTGTGCGGGTCGAGTCCGCTGGATACCGCGACCAGTCGCGAGGCAGCGCGCGCGACGACACCGTCACCGGTGCCGAACGGGCGCAACGACAGCAGCTCGCCGTGCACGATCGCCGCGATCACCGGGGCGGGCGCCTTGCTCGACTGGACGGTTTGCGTGAGCATGTCGAGCCGCTCGGCGACGCCGGGAGTCGAGCGCGGGCGACCGAGTTCCTGCCCGTCGGTCACCAGGTCGGCGGCGGCGAGCAGGTGCAGCCGGGCCAGCGCCTGCAGGGGCGCGCGCCGCCAGGTGCCGACGAGATTGGTGAGCGCGTCGCCGTCGAGCGCCTGACCCACCCGCAACGCGCCGGCCAGCACCGGGTCACTGACCTGGCCGTCGGCGGGCAGGTCGGTGCTCGCGCCTTCGATGGCCGCCGAGGAGCGGGCGGCCCGCACGGCGGCTTCGGCGGCGGTGGTCGCCCAGCCACGCCGGTTCGACTTGTGCCGATGCACGGCCGCGAGCGCGTCGCGCGCCTTGTCGGCGGCCTCGCGCACGCCGGGCAGGTCGACCAAGGGCTGGAGCGGATCAGTCACGGCATGGAGGTTACCGCTCGTACAGTGCGGCCCCCACGGTCACATACAACCCGCGCACCGTCGGCCAGCTGCGATCCGGCCACGGCACCTCGGCGAGCCGCTTGGCTGCCGGGGTCACCGCCCTGCGCCGCCGCGCTTCCCGCTCGGCCAGCCGTTCAGCATCGATTCGATCCACCGGCGTCTCCAACCCCGCGATCCACACCGCACCACCTCGGACGAATCCACGCTACGCCGATGAGCCGGGCTCTCGAAGGGTTTCGGGAGCCCGGCCGGCACCCTTACCCCGTGAGCAGCTCGCGACCAGGAATCGCCTCGAGCAATGCCCGTGTGTACTCCTCGCGCGCAGATGCGAACACCTCGTCCGTTGTGGCCGCCTCCACCACCTTCCCCTCGCGCATGACCAACACGTTGTCCGCGATCTGCCGAACAACCGCCAAGTCGTGAGTGATGAACAAATACGTCAGCCCCAGTTCGGCCTGGAGGTCGTTGAGCAAGGTGAGGATCTGAGCCTGGACCAGGACGTCCAGCGCCGAGACCGCCTCGTCGCAGACCACCATCTCGGGCGAGAGGGCCAGCGCGCGGGCGATCGCCACCCGCTGACGTTGCCCGCCCGACAACTCGTTGGGATAGCGCCGCAGCACCGACGCAGGCAGCGACACCTTGTCGAGCAGGTCACGCACCACCGCTTCGCGCTCGGCGGGAGTACCGATCTTGTGCACCCGCAGCGGTTCCTCGATCGTGCGGAAGATCGAGTACATCGGATCGAGCGAGCCGTAGGGATTCTGGAAGATCGGCTGCACCCGCCGCCGGAAGGCGAACGCGCCCTTGCTGTCGAGCTTCGCGACGTCCTTGCCGTCGAACTCCACGGTGCCCGACGTCGGTTCGAGCAGGCCGAGCACCATCTGCGCGATGGTCGACTTGCCGGATCCCGACTCACCGACGATCGCGGTGGTGGTGCCGCGACAGACCGTGAAACTCACCTCGTCGACGGCCACGAAGTCCGTGGACAGCCACGGCCGCTTGCCGCGAATCTTGAACGCCTTGGACAGGTTTCGCACATCGAGCACGGTGTCGGGCAGTGCGTCGGATGCCTTCTCGGCGACAGCCACTTCGACAGCCTGCGCGCGCACTTCGGCCCGCTGCCGCGACGACGACATCCGCGATGCCGCCAGCGACGGCGCCGAGTTCACCAGCTTCTTGGTGTACGCGTGCTGCGGATCGCGCAGAATCCGCAGTGCGGGGCCGGATTCCACCACCTTGCCGCGATACATCACCACCAGGTGCTCGGCCCGTTCCGCGGCGAGGCCGAGGTCGTGGGTGATCAGCAGCACCGCGGTCCCCAGCTCGGTGGTGAGCTGTTCGAGATGGCCGAGGATCTGGCGTTGCACCGTGACGTCGAGCGCCGAGGTCGGCTCGTCGGCGATCAGCAGTTTCGGCCTGCACGACAGGCCGATCGCGATGAGCGCGCGCTGGCGCATACCACCGGAGAACTCGTGCGGGTACTGGTTCACGCGGCGTTCGGCATCGGACATACCCGCCTCGGCCAGCAGTTCCACCGCGCGTTCGCGGGCCGCGGCGCCGGTGGCGATACCGTTGGCCACCAGGGTTTCCCGAATCTGGAAGCCGATCTTCCACACCGGGTTCAGGTTCGACATCGGGTCCTGTGGAACCAGGCCGATGCCGTTGCCGCGGATGGCGACGATCTCCTTCTCCGACGCTTTCGTCAGGTCCTTGCCGTCGAACAGGATCGAACCGCCGGTGACCCTGCCGGTGCCGGGCAGCAGGTTGATGATGGCGTGCGCGGTCGTGGACTTGCCCGAGCCGGATTCGCCGACGATGGCGACGGTTTGCCCGGGGTAGACGGTGAGGCTCACGCCGCGGACGGCGGGGATCTCCTTGCCGTCGGAGGTGAAACCGACGTCCAGGTCCCGGATTTCGAGCAGGGGCTCCGGCGCGGATTTGTCGAGGCTCATCGGGTGCGCTCCTTCGGATCGAGCGCGTCGCGCACCGCGTCGCCGAGCATGATGAAGCTCAGCACGGTGATGGCCAGCGCGGTCGCCGGATAGAACAGGATCGGCGAGGTACGGATCTCGGTCTTGGCGCGGTCGATATCGGCGCCCCAGGACACGATGCTCGGCGGCAGACCGACGCCGAGATAGGACAGCGTCGCCTCGGTGACGATGAAGACGCCGAGCCAGATGGTGGCGACCACGATCAGCGGACTCGCCGAGTTGGGCAGCACGTGTTTCATCAGCGTGCCGAGACGCGACACGCCCAGCGCCTTCGCGGCGGTGACATATTCACTGTTCTTGGCCTCGATCACCGCGCCACGCGTGATGCGCGCGGCCTGCGGCCAGGTGAAGGCCACCAGGATCGCGACGACCGTCATGATCCCCGCGGGCCGCAGCAGCTGCAGCAGCACGATCGCGGCCAGCACCATCGGAATGGCGTAGAAGATCTCGGCGATGCGCGAGACGATCGTGTCGAGCAGCCCACCGTAGAAACCGGAAATCGCGCCGAGGATGCCACCTACCAGCAGGAACAGCATCGCCGATGCGATGCCGACGCTCACCGACGCACGCGCGCCGTAGACGGTGCGGGCATAGACATCACAACCCTGCTTGTCGAAGCCGAACGGATGACCCTCGCGCGGGCCGTCCATGCCGAACTCCCCCAGGCACAACCGCGGGTCCTGGCTGGTGAACAGCGACGGCCACACCACCACGAGCATGACGAACACGATCAACACCACCGAGACCAGGAACACGGGGTTTCGGCGCAGCCGCCGCCACGCGTCGCCCCAGATGCTGGTCGGGGTGCCCTGGTCCAGGACACGGTCGGTGGCGAGCACCTCCACCTCGTCGGCGGGGGCCACGAAATGCTGTTGCTTGTCATGCATAGCGGATCCTCGGGTCCAGTGCGGCGTAGAGCAGGTCGATCACGAGGTTGACGATCAGGAACACCACCACCAGCACCGTCACGAACGACACCACCGTGGGTGGCTCGCCGCGGATGATCGCCTGGTACATGGTGCCGCCGACGCCGGGAATGTTGAAGATGCCCTCGGTGACGATCGCACCCGCCATCAACGCGCCGAAATCGGCGCCGAGAAAGGTGACGACCGGGATCATCGAATTCCGCAGAATGTGCACGCTCACCACGCGTCGGCGCCCGAGCCCTTTGGCCGTCGCCGTGCGAACGAAGTCGGCGGATTTGTTCTCCGCCACCGAGTTTCGGGTCAGCCGCAGCACATAGGCGAACGACAGCGAGCCGAGCACGAACGCGGGAACGATCAACTCGCTCAGGCTCGCTTTACCCGTGACAGTAACCGGGGCGATCCCCCATTTCACACCCAGAAAGAATTGCGCGAGATAACCGACGACAAACACCGGCAGCGCGATTATCACCAGGCTCGCGATGAGCATTGTCGAATCGAAGAGCTTGCCCTTTCGCAACCCGGCAATCATGCCGAACAAGATGCCGAAAAGACCTTCGATGAACACGGCGAGAAACGCCAGCCTGATGGTGATCGGGAAGGCGCGTTCGAGTTCTTCGCGGACCGGTCTACCCGAGAACGAGGTGCCGAAATCTAAAGTCAGAATTCCCTTCAAATAATGCAGGTACTGCACGATGAAAGGCTGATCGAGGTGATATCGGGCGCGCAGTACCGCCTCGGCGGCCGGCGTCAACTGTTTCTCGCCGGCCAGCGCCTTGATCGGGTCACCCGGAATCAGAAAGACCATTGCATAGATGAGCAGCGTCGCGCCCAGGAATACCGGGATCATCTGGAGCAGACGCCGAACTACGTACCAAGCCATCGTTTCCTCCGAAAACGACCGGGGCCGAGCCACTTCGCAGTGGCCCGGCCCAGCTGTCGAGTTCTATTTCTCGATGTTCTCGAAGTCGAACAGGCCGTTCCAGGTGAGCTCGGCCTTGGTGACCTTGTCCGAGCGACCCGCGTTGGCGACGTAGTCGAACACTGGGATGTCCGCCATCTCCTTGATCATGATCGCCTGCGCTTGCGCGATCAGCTTGTAGGAATCCGCCTGTGTCGGGGCGGCGAGGGCGGCGTTGAACAGCCGGTCCACCTCGGGATTGTTGTAGTTGACGTTGTTGGTCTCGGAGAAGCTGTAGTACTGCGAACTGAGGAACTGCATCATCGTGGGGTAGTCGCCCTGCCAGCCATAGCGGAACGCGGTACCGATCGTCTTGGCGTTCACCGCGTCGCGAATGTTCTTGAACGTCGGCATCGGGTTGGCGACCGCGTCGATACCGAGGGTGTTCTTCACGCTGTTGGCGACAGCTTCGATCCAGGCCTGATGGCCGCCGTCGCTGTTGTAGGTGATCTGGTACTGACCCGACCACGGCGACATCGCGTCGGCCTGCGCCCACAGTTTCTTGGCCTGGTCGGGGTTGTAATCGAACACTTCCGCACCCGGCAGGTTCGCGTCGTAGCCGGGCAGGGTCGCGGCGGTGAAGTCGCGCGACGGTGTGCGCGTGCCGTTGAAGATCTTGTCGATGATCTGCGGGCGGTTGATCGCCATCGAGATGGCCTTGCGACGCAGAATGCCTTCCTCGCCACCGAAATGCGGCACGGTGGTCTGGATGCCGATGTGCTGGTTCTGCGCGGTCGGCTTGGTGATGGCACGGTCGCCGAGATCGCTCTCGTACGTGGTGATCGCGCTGTCGGGAATGGTGTCGAGTGTGTCGAGATTTCCGGCCTGCAGATCCGCGTACGCGGTGTCGTAGGACTGGTACATCACGAATCGCAGGCCCTTGTTCTTGGCCGGGCGGCCACCGGGATAGTCCGGGTTGGGCGTGAGATCGATCTTCACGTTGTGTTCCCACGAACCGAACGCGTAGGGACCGTTGCCGATCGGCTTCTCACCGAACGCCTCGGCGGAGGCGGTGCCCGC